>JALYXS010000590.1 GCA_030946965.1 Acidobacteriota bacterium | reverse complement strand
GCGGAGGTTCGGAGATCGCGATACCAATCCGCGCCCTTCGGCTTGGTCCACGGCTCAATCGCGCCCGATTGCAGCGAGAGAGAACGGTCGCGAATCGCCAGATTCATGTCGTAGTCGATGGTGTTTCCGAACCCCTGGCACCGCGGACAGGCGCCCGCCGGGCTGTTGAAGCTGAACAGGGTCGGCTCCGGCTCGCGAAACGCCATGTTGCATGTTTTGCAGGAGAAGCTTTCGCTAAAACGAATTCGCTCGCGCGGGTCCCGCTCAGTCGTCGGGTGTGTGGCCGCGTTTTCGAAAATTACTTCGCCCGATTCCCGGTAGCAGACCTCCACCGTATCCACCAGCCGCTGGTGCATCCCGGGGCTAATCGCAATGCGATCGGCCAGAACGAATACCGGCTGGCTGAAATCCAGTTCCAGAAGCGATTCGGGAGTGGAAAATTCAAATATGCGCCGATTCTGAAACAGCCGGTTGAAGCCTTTCTTCCGAAGGTCAAACAGGCGCTCTTTTAGATCCGCTCCAATCACTGGAAACAGAGCGTACCAGCGCGATCCTTGGGGCAACGCGAGAAGCTGCTGCGCGACCGCATCCACCGTGTCCTTCTCCACGCGCTTTCCGCACTCAGGGCAGAATGTCCGCCCAACGCGCGCATATAGCAGGCGCATGAAGTCGTAACACTCGGTTGAAGTCGCGACGGTGGAACGCGGATTGCGGCTGGTGTTTTTCTGCCGGATTGCGATCGCCGGAGCGATGCCATCGATATCGTCCACATCGGGCTTCTCCATGCGTTCGAGGAACTGCCGGGCATAGGCCGACAGCGATTCCACGTAGCGCCGCTGCCCTTCGGCGTAAATCGTATCGAAGGCGAGCGACGACTTGCCCGAACCGGAAACACCCGTGATTACGGTGATCCGGTTGTGCGGAATCGAGAGCGAAATGTCCTTAAGGTTGTGGACGCGCGCTCCACGGATGTGGATGTAATCTTCCAAAATATTGGGGAGGAACTTCCATTATAGAATGTGCTGATGTCGGAGAATTTAAAAAAGTATTCGCCTGTAAGCGTTTACCTTATGGTGAACGATGGCAATGCCGCGTTGGATTTTTACCAGCGCGCTTTTGCGGCCATCGTGACCGAGACCTATCCTTACGAAGGAAAGTTGGGTCACGCAACTCTCAAGGTGAATGGCAGCGATGTCATGTTGTCGGATGAATTTCCCGGAGCGATCACGGGAGTACGCAGCCCCAAATCTTTGGGAGGAACGACCTGTTCTGTATCGCTTTCGGTCGATGACGCCGACGCATGGTTCGAGCGCGCCCAAGCCGCCGACGCCGAAGTAATCCGCCCGCTAAAGGATGAGTTTTATCGCCGCTCCGGCAAACTGCGCGATCCGTTTGGGCACACCTGGGGGATCGTTGGGCCGGTGAAAACCACCAAGAGCTAGAGGCCGCCGGCGCCTTCAGTGTGTCTGCTCGAACGTGATCTTGCTGTCGGCCTCGCCTCGCGGGAAATTGACATTCTCAAGCGAAATCGTGAACGTCCGCTTATAAAAGAAAACGGCTTTCACCTCGAACTCGCCACCGTAGCTGACCAAGAATCGCACTTACTACAACATAAAGGACGTTATGTTGGACTACTGGCGCGGAAAATTACCTGGGGACTGACATGAGCGCGTGATGCGAGGATGAGATGATCCCAAAGGCTGTCTGCTGGTGTGTGTGCCGTGGGCATGAGGACACCGAAATACCTATCCGCGCGCTGTTGAATCCGAAGCACTATGAAATAATTCCTGAACGCCCGGTTTGGCACCGGGAATACGCATTTCCCCGGAGCGCTCACCTTGCGCGTCGACAGACCAACTGATGAGCAAGTGGAGTTCATGACCGCCAAAGTCACCGATTGCGGGCAGCTTCGACCCGTCCCCCCTCAACAGAATTTAGCGAGCGGATCATTTGCACTAACTCCTTATCGAGCTTGGCCCCGTCCCGGTTATTGCATTTTCTGCAAGTCAGCGTCACCGGTTTTCCACCTATCGCTTCCGGGACGCGTATTCTGGCGAGAGCTTAGGCTCAGACTTGGCATCGCGTTCTAACGGATCGAGATCGGCGCGGATAAATGGCTGCAAGCATAGGGGGCATAACACTTGATCCGGCAAGTCTGGCCGTAATGCGATTAAATCGGCGGCAAGTCTGGTAAATTCTTCGTGGGCGGCTTGAGTCGCCATAAGCAGTAGCTTTCATCGTATCAGACTTTCTCTATCTATTCGCCTTGCGGTTGATCGGCCCGAGGTCACCCCGCAGAGCGTGGCGCGGATTTTACGCTCAACGCGAGTGCGTTCAGGTGGATCAGGCCCACACACCTCAAGCTCGGCAAGTTACGCGATCATTGCCAATGATGGAGGGTAATCAAAACTTTCTCTGCCCTTCCGTATCATCGTGTAAACGACATTATCAAAACGTATTCCTATGCTCATCGATTGTACCCACTGCCAAGCGCGCGTAAATGCGACGATCAATGGAGCCGTGCTTCGCGCGTCTGGCCGGAGCCGGTGTCCGAATTGGCGATGTCCATCCCGGAAACCATTCGCACATGCCTGCTGGAAGCCCGCAAGTGCCTGCACGCGACTGCGTACACTG
>JALYXS010000372.1 GCA_030946965.1 Acidobacteriota bacterium | reverse complement strand
GCACGAAGCCCGCCCGACTCATGGAAAGATGATACCATTGACCTTACAAACTAAACGGTCTCAAAATCTCCAAACCACGTTTATGCGAATCTGTTTTACAGTCGTCGCAAATATGGCGTTGGCCGTGCTCGCTTGCGCCGAGGCACCTCCGAGCCGGTTTACCACCATCGTGAGAGCCGACGAGCGTTCGGGGCGGCTCGTGCGGAGCGTGATTGTGACGCCGAAGGTGATAACGGCGCAGGCCATGCCGCCTTTGCCGACTATGCTTGAACCGTCCGCCGTTGGGGATGCAAATGTGTCGGATATGATCGACCGGATCGCAGACGAACAAGCCGTTGAAGCTCAGTTGGTGCATTCCGTGATCAAAGCCGAAAGCAATTACAATCCCTATGCTCTCTCGCCCAAAGGAGCGCAGGGCATGATGCAGTTAATTCCCGCTACGGCCCGCCGCTTCGGCGTCGCGAACGCGTTCAATCCAAAGCAGAACGTAGAAGGCGGCGTACGATATCTGCACTATCTCCTGGAGTTATATAACGGAGATTATCCGAAGGCTATCGCCGCCTATAACGCGGGCGAAAACGCCGTGGCGAGGTACGGCGGGATTCCGCCATATCCGGAGACGCGCAATTATGTTTACCAGGTGGCGAAGAACTTGAAAGTAGCCCGGCAGCATGCAGTTCGCCGCTCCAAGGCCGTGAGATCCGCGCCAATCGAGACGGCGGTCGCAGTGGAGACTTACAATCCTATTCGGGCTTCGGTCAGTAAAGACGGCAAGGTCTACTACAGGACTCCGTAAATATGGGCGCGCGGCTGAGTTCGGCGATTAGCATCTGTATTGCCGCAACCTCGCTTGGCGCTCAGCCACGCCTTGCGCCGCTTGAGGTGACGGACGTGCGGTTCTGGTCGCTTGGCGGCGTAACTCGTGTCGCTGTCGAGACTAACGGTGAGTTTCGATATCAATCGGATCACATTTATAATCCGGAACGGATTTTTTTCGATCTGATCGGGGCGAAAGCGCGAATCGGGGGGAGGCGGCTAACCACAAAGGAGGTGGGCGACGGCCTCTTGAAGCGGATTCGCGTTGCCGAAACCGTTCCTGGGGTGACGCGCGTTGTTTTGGATCTTGAGGTTCCGGTCGAAATGACGGCATCGCAATTGGGAAACCCGGACCGTTTGATGATCGAACTGCGACCCGCCACAGCCCAGCCCTCGCCTGTGTCCGTCCTATTGCCTGTCATGCCCTCGCCCCCGGCTTTGAAGCCTGAACCGGTTCCTGCGATTGTTACGGAATGGGCCGCCTTACCGGCCGCGAATCCCGCTCGCCGCACCACCAGCGATGGTAGCCGTTCGCTCACCCGCGCGCTCGGCCTCAAGATTAACCGGGTCGTGATCGATGCGGGACACGGTGGACACGATCAGGGTACCGTGGGCCCCAACGGGCTGATGGAAAAGGATCTCGTGCTGGACGTCGCGCTACGCCTCGGCAAACTCATTGAACAGCACATGGGCAGCGAAGTGGTTTACACGCGCTCCGACGATACGTTTATCCCGCTCGAACAGCGCACGGCCATTGCCAATCGGAAAAAGGCGGATCTTTTCCTCTCGGTTCACGCGAATTCCTCCCCGTCCTCGAAAGTGGCGGGCGTGGAAACCTTTTACCTGAATTTCACGACTTCGGGGGATGCGCTCGACGTGGCGGCGCGGGAAAATGCCAGTTCGCAGAAGTCTGTTTTCGAGTTGCACGATCTCATCCAAAGCATCACGTTGAACGAAAAGGCTGAGGAATCGAAAGAGTTTGCCGGCAGCGTGGAATCCTCGCTACAGAGTTTTGCGATTCACTATTCACCAAGTGCGAAAGAGCGCGGTGTCAAGAAAGCGCCGTTCGTCGTCCTGATTGGCGCCTCGATGCCCTCGGTTCTCGCCGAAATCGGTTTTCTCAGTAATCCGCATGAAGAAAGCCTGCTGAAGCGCCCGGATCACAGGCAAAAGGTGGCGGAAGCGCTATTCCGCGGGGTGTCCCGCTACGCCCAGAATTTAAGCCATTTCGAGCTGGCGCGGGGCGATGGGCGGGCCGTGCCGGTTGACGCCGACACGAAATAAGGCCTCGAGAGCCGGAAAACGCCGTCGATAAGGGAATTGTGCAAGAGATTTTGGCGTGGATCTCGTTATTAGCCTTTTCCGGGCTCGTTCTACTCGCAGCGGATAAGCCACAAGCGAAGATCGTGAAATCCGAAGCCGCTTCCGACCCGCCCGCGGCGTTCGCTCGCGCTAGTGCCCAATCCGCTTCCATCCAGAAGCAACGCGAGGCCATCGAAAGTCAACGCCTTGCTTTGGGCGCGCCGAAGTCCGAAAATCCATTTTTCCTGTTGCCTAGCTCTTTTACCACGCCAGCCGATAGTTCGTTTTTCATTCTCTCGGAACGGTAGGCCGACGCTAAAGCCACACTAAAGCCAGTGCTAAGATGAGCGGAAGCCCTGGAGCAACCTTGCATCCATCTCCTCTGGCGGCCCATCAAAACAATCTCACGCGATGCAAGCGGCCCACGCTACCGACCTCATTTCGCAAATCGGCAATACGCCTCTGCTGCGCATGGCGCGTATCGCGGAAGACATGCTGGGCATCGAGATCTATGGCAAAGCGGAGCACCTGAATCCGGGCGGAT
This sequence comes from Acidobacteriota bacterium, assembly GCA_030946965.1. Classification (GTDB taxonomy): domain Bacteria; phylum Acidobacteriota; class Terriglobia; order Bryobacterales; family Bryobacteraceae; genus JALYXS01. The sequence continues at coordinate 182 of JALYXS010000372.1, read as the reverse complement.
CGGTGAAGGACCGGCCCGCTCTGAACATGATTCTCGAAGGAGAGCGCTCGGGAAGGCTCGACCGGAACCGCACCATTCTCGATTCGACGAGCGGCAATACGGGAATCGCTTATGCGATGATCGCGGCGGCGCGCGGATACCGGGTGAAGCTTTGTCTTCCGGGCAACGCCTCAATCGAGCGC
>JALYXS010000353.1 GCA_030946965.1 Acidobacteriota bacterium | reverse complement strand
ACCGGGATCACCCGGCGGCTCGCCCGCAACGCCAGAACATGCTCGGCCCGGCAGATATCGGAGTCGCGATAGCTGGGAGAGATTACCGCCAGAAGCACGTCGCGCCGCTCGACCTCGCGCTCGATTTCCGGCGCCCAACTGTATCCCGCTTCGAGACGGGTCTTGTCGCGCCAGACGTCGAAGCCCTTCTCACTGAGGCGGCTCTCGAGTAAGCGGGCAGCACGGATGCCCGAGGCGTCACGCCGGGTGTAAGAAAGAAAAATAGTCGGCAGACTACTTGAGTCGCGCCCCAACCGGCACATCCTCCAGGAACCCCGCCAGCACCGGCTTCCCGCCGTCGAGCGAAGCGGCCACGATCATCCCGTTCGACATGATGCCCCGCAGCTTGCGCGGTTGCAGATTCGCCACAATCACTACCTTGCGGCCCACCAACTGCTCCGGCTTGTACGCTTCCGCGATCCCGGCCAAAATCGTGCGCGGCTCGGCCTCCGCGATGTCGATCTTCAAATGCAGCAGCTTGTCCGCGCCTTTCACCGGCTCCGCGGAAAGCACCTGCCCTACCCGCAGATCCACTTTGCCGAAATCCTCAATATGAATCTTTTCGGGCGCGGCATCGGGTACCGGAGCGGGCGGCTTCCCAAGCAGCGCCTGTTGCTGAGCGGTGACTTCCGCTTCGAGCGCGCGCATCTTCTCCACCGCGTCTTTCATATCGATTCTTGGGAACACGCCTTCAATCACGCCGATCTTCTGGCCCGCCGGCAGTTGGCCCCATTCGAACGAGTCGAACCGGACCGTCTCGAGCGGCGTCTCCATGCCCAACTGGCTCCAAATCTTCGCCACCGATTCGGGCAGTATCGGCGAGAGCAACGCAGCCGCAATCCGCAAGGTTTCCGCCGAAGTGTAGAGGGTCGCATCGAGCTGTTTCCGCGATTCCGCGTCCTGCGCGCGCGCGAGCTTCCATGGCGCTTGCTCGACAATGAATCTATCCACGGCCGAGAGCAGCTTCCAGATCGCCTCAAGTCCAAGCGAGAAATCGAATTTGTCGAAACAGGCCGCAGTCGTTTCGATGGTCTCGCGCGCCAGAGCGGCGATCGCCTCATCCGAACCGGCAGGAATGACGCCGTCGCGATACTGCTGGATCATCGTTAGCGTCCGGCTCGCCAGATTACCTAAACCGTTTGCCAGTTCCGCGTTGTAGCGCCCAATTAGCGCGTCGTAACTGAAGCTGCCATCCTGCCCGAAGACAATTTCGCGCAGCAGGAAATAACGCAGCGCGTCGAAGCCGATCACGCGCCGGATCGGCTCGGCCCGCACAATGTTGCCGCGCGATTTGCTCATCTTGTCCTCCTCGAAAAGCAGCCAGCCATGCGCGAAAACCTGTCCTGGCAAGGGTAGATCGGCGGCCATCAGGAACGCGGGCCAAAAGATCGCGTGGAAGCGCACGATTTCTTTGCCCACCAAGTGCACGTCGGCGGGCCAGAGATCCGTCTCGGAAACTGCGCTCAAGTAGCCAATCAGCGCGTCGAACCAAACGTAAAAAACATGGCGCCCTTCCACGGGTAGCGGAATGCCCCATCTCAACGTGGTCCGGCTGATCGACAAATCCTGAAGACCCTGCTTCACGAAGCTGATTACTTCGTTGCGGCGCGAATCCGGCTGAATGAATTTCGGATTGTTCTCATACAGCGCGAGCAGGTTTTCCGCAAACGCCGAGAGCTTGAAAAAATAGTTCTCCTCGGAAACCGTTTCGGTGGGACGCCCGCAATCCGGACAATTGTCGCCGGGTTTCGCGTCGTTTACATAAAGCTCGTCGAAAACGCAATACTGCCCGGTGTAGCTGCCCTTGTAAACATAACCATTCTTGAGGCATCTTTCGAACAGCCACTGAACGGTTTTATGATGCTTAGGGTCCGTCGTGCGGATGAAATAGTCGTACTTCAGCCCTAGCGTGTCCCATTGCCGCCGGAATTCAGCGGACACCGCATTGGCGAAATCTTCCGGCGTTTTTCCAGCGGCCTGCGCGGAGCGTTCCACCTTCTGGCCATGCTCGTCGGTGCCCGTCGTGAGGAACACGTCATAGCCCTGCATGCGTTTGAAGCGCTTGATGGCATCGGCGGCAAGCGTCGTATAAGTGTGGCCGAGATGCGGCGCGGCGTTGACGTAGTAGAGCGGCGTCGTGAAGTAATATTTCATTTCTCTGGTCTTATTTGGTCGCTTTTAAATATGCGTAATTCGCTTCGGAGATAATCCGTTTGAGCGCGACGCCGGTCGACAGCGCGAGGGCGCGGCAGTCCTCGTACTCGGGCGCGAATGCTCCTTCGCCCGAGACCTTGACGCGCACTTTGCCCTGCGGCGTTTCAACTTCCACCCACTTGCGCGGCTGCACGCGGCGTTCGGCGGAATAGATGCGCAGGCCGAGCGTGGAGGTTTCCTTGAAGACGATTTGCGCAAGCGCTTCGCGATCTTCCGGCTTCGCGATCACGCGCAGCAGCGATCCGGGGCGCCCCTTCTTCATTTCTAGCGGCTGCAGGGTCGCGTCGAGCGCTCCCGCATCGAGCAAGCGTTCGATGGCGTAACCCAGGATCTGCGGGCTGAGGTCGTCGATATTCGCTTCGATCACCGCTACAGTAGTCGCCTCGGCCGCGCCGGTCGTTTCTCCGATCAACACGCGCAGCACATTCGGGTGCT
>JALYXS010000324.1 GCA_030946965.1 Acidobacteriota bacterium | reverse complement strand
TATGATTCGTCGCCCAGGAGTCTCGCGGCGCCATTTCGGGTCGAGTTACCGACCCATCCGGATCAGTGCTGCCGTCGGCCCAGATCCGCGCCGTCAACACGCAGACCAATGGCTTTCGAGGCGCGCGCCAACGACACCGGGATTTTCACGATTCCTTTTCTTCTGCCAGGTTTCTGCGACATCGCCGTCCAACTCACCCAAGTGGTCGATCGGCGCCGCATGGTCGATCTGCCGAATCAGTTCCGGTAATCCGACCGAACTGGTGCTGCTCGCGCCCGGCACGACCAATGCCACGGACCTGCGCGCTCGCAAAGCGGCCTTTAATATGCGCCTTCGCAAGTGCGCCATCCACACTGATCTCGATCTGCTCCGTATTTCGAGAAGCACCGGCAAGCTCCACCTTCAAGATGTAATCGCCATTGGGGAGGCACTTCTTGAGTTTTGCCGACGCTACCCCGTTTTACATCGCCGCTCAAAATGGCGATGCCGTGATGATGCGAGTGCTGGCCGATAGCGGCTCGGACCCTAAGCTGCCGACTGTGCAGGGCATCACGCCACTGATGGCCGCGGCGGGAATGGGGTATTGGGAGGGCGAGAGTGCGGGACCGTTCACGGGCTGCTCGCAGTCCGAAAGACTGCAAGCGATTAAACTGGCGATCGCATTGGGGAACGACATCAACGCGCCGGCCGATTTCGGCGACTACAAAATGGAAGGCGATCCCCAATACACGCTGCTGTATTACCCGCTGAACCTGGACCAACTGGTCGATAAAGTTCTGGGCGATCCGCGCTGGAGCGGCAGCACTGCGATATTCGGAGCGGTCATTTCCGGCCAAGCCGGAATCGTGCAGTACCTGGTCGATCACGGCACTCAGGTGGCGTGTGTTGGAGATACGACGTGAACCAACATGTACCTCACCCTCCGTCATCTTTGCGCCGCCACCTGTATCGCCACTATGTCCGCGTGGACCGGTCTCGCCCAAACGACAACCGGAGGAATTGCCGGGACTGTAACGTATTCCGCCCGGGCAGATGGCTCTCAAAATTTTCTTCTGATCCTTCGCGCGAGTTCGCGCGAGTTCGCAACGCTACGCGGCATGCCGCCCTTGCGCTTGGCGGACTCGACCTTGAGACCCAGCTTCTTGCCTAGAGTGATTTGGCCGACGATTTTCTAACTCATCAACTCTAGCAATTTGTCGATTTCGAAAGTTTGAGAAAGCGGGAATCGGGACGGAACACGGTCTGATTGCGTTCCGGTCCGGCGGAGATCGAGCCTACTTCCACGCCAGTCTGCTTTTCGAGGAAGTAGACGTATCGCTTCGCGTTTTCGGGAAGTTCGGAGAATTCCGTGATGTGGCCAGTCGGAGTCTGCCACCCGGGCAAGGACTCGTAAACCGCTTCGACGGCAGCCAGCGCGCCACTGGTGGCAGGCATTTCGAGCAATTCCCGCCCGCCGGATCGATACTTCACGCATACGGGAACTTCAGGGAGCGCGTCAAGCACGTCAAGCTTCGTGATCGCCAAGCTGTCGAAGCCGTTGATCATCGCCGTGTAGCGGAGCAGCGGGACGTCGAACCAGCCGCATCGCCGGGGGCGCCCGGTAACGGAACCGAACTCACTGCCGCGCAAGCGGATTTCGTCGCCCCTCGAATCCAGCGCTTCGCTAGGGAACGGGCCGCCGCCGACGCGCGTGATGTAGGCTTTCGCAACGCCAATCACGCCATCGATCCGCGTCGGCGGGACGCCAGTCCCAGTGCAAGCGCCGCCCGCCGCCGAACTGGAGGAAGTTACGAACGGATACGTCCCATGGTCCAGATCGAGCATGGTGCCTTGCGCGCCCTCGAAGAGCACGCTCTTTCCGGCCGCGATTGCATCGTTCAGCAATTGCGCGGTATCGCAAACCATCGGGCGGATTTGTTCGGCAAAGTCGAGGTATTGGCCGCGAATGGCCGCGAGATCCAAATCGTCCTGAATATCGAAAGCCGCGGCGACGATCTTTTTATCGCGCGCCAGCAGGTCGTAAGCCGCCGCGAACGTATCGCCATCGAGCAGGTCCGCCATGCGAATGCCCCGGCGCGCGGCCTTGTCTTCGTAGCAAGGGCCAATGCCGCGCGAAGTCGTCCCTATCGAAACTCTTCCGGGCCGATCCTCCGAAAGCTTTTCCATGATTCGGTGAGACGGCAGTAGCACGTGCGCCCGATTGCTAATGCGCAATTGTTCGGCGACGGCGATTCCCGCCTGCCGCAGCATTTCGATTTCAGCGAGCAGCGCCGCGGGATCGATCACCAAGCCGTTGCCGATCACCGCGCGCTTGCCCGCGTGAAGGATGCCGCTGGGAATGAGCTTCAGAACGAACTTCCGTTCGCCGATCAGAATGGTGTGGCCGGCGTTATGGCCGCCCTGGTAACGCGCCACGATATCGAAGCCGTCCGACAGCAAATCGACAATCTTTCCTTTGCCCTCGTCGCCCCACTGCGATCCCAATATGATTAAGTTGCTCATCGGCCAAACCCGCCAATTGTACCGCAAGCCCTTTTTTTCTCACGGAAATGCGCCTGGAACACGCCTGGAACAACGCCCCGCGGCTTGGTGTCTACCTACCAGAAAGCGCGCGGCTCATTCGAGCGACCGGTCACTGGACATGTGAGTTAACGCTTCACGAAGCAAGAGGAGAACTATGTTCGAGCAGACGTTCGTGAACCAGAACGCGTCCGGGCGCAAGCCTTGGACGATGGCGGTATCGGTTGCTGGACAATCGATAGTCGTCGCCGCGGCCGTGATTATCCCGGTGTTGCACACCGAAATGATTTCCATCCGGTTGCCGATGACGCTGTATGCGCCGCTGCCCCCGAGCCGGCCCGTGGAAGTCCCGCTCAAGAATACTGAGCGGGCGGCGCCGTCGAGGCAGCCTAGAGTTTTCGTTCCGGCGGCCTCGCATGGGCCGACCCGGATTCCCACTCGCATTGCCATGATCGATGAAGCCCCGCTGCTTCCACCAGGCGTGCTTCTTTTAGGGCCGGGCAGCCCTACCGGAGTGGGCGCGTTTGGCGATGTCTTTCCGCCTGGCGTGGTGAATGCCCCCGTGAAACCGCCTGCCGCCGAACCGGGGAAGCCGAAACAGGTCCAAGCGATTCGAGTAGCGAGCGGCATTCAGGGCGCAAAACTCATCCACCAAGTGAAGCCGGTTTACCCACCATTGGCCAAGGCCGCGCGGATTTCCGGCACGGTCAGAATCCGCGCCGTGATCGGAAAGGACGGGACAATCCGCGATCTGCAATTGATTAGCGGCCCGCCGTTACTGGTGGAAGCCGCTCTGAACGCGGTCAAGCAGTGGGTGTACAAGCCGACGCTGTTGAATGGAGACCCGGTGGAAGTGCTTACGCAGATCGACGTGAATTACATTTTGGGCGGGTAAGGGAAGGAATAAAATTTCCGGTAACAACGACGAGCGCACCTGCCGTTCTGAACTTCGATCGATTAAGTGCTCACGGATGCCAAGCGGAAAATTGCCCCAACTCTGGATATTGGCTACTCGCCAAAAGCCATGTATCCCATTTGATCGCCCAGACGCTTTACGTCGTCGGGATCGGTAGCGCCGCGAAAGCGTTCTGCCAGATTAAAAAAGTCCTGCTGCTTCCGCTTTTCCGCTTCAATCCCGTTCTCAATAATCCCCAAAGCCGGTATCTTTGCCATGCTCTTAACGGTGCGATCTGCTTCAGATTGTATGCGCGGCAATTCCAGTCTCAACCTACCCCAGATACTCGATCCGGTAATCCTCAATCACCGGATTGGTCAGCACTTCGCGCGCGATGGTCTCCAGATCTTCGCCCGGCTGCAGGGTGATATCGAAAACTTTACCCTGCCGCACGTCCTGAACGCCGGTGTGTCCCAACCCCGCTAAAGCGGCTCGAACAGCTTGGCCTTGTGGATCGAGAACCGTCGATTTCAAAGAGACGTAAACCCGAGCTCTCATTTGACGGAAGTGGGCAGATTGGCCGAGGTCGAGAGCGCCGGAGCAGTCTTTAGAGGTGCATCGAGATACTCCACCCATCCGTCCATCATTTCCTTCCGGCTGGCCTCGCCCCAGCGGACGTCAAGCGTTGGATCGGGATTGAAGGGGTTGTTGGCCGAGTTATCGAAATGCGCGATCACCGCTAGCTTCGTTCCTTTCGGAATGAATTTGGGCTCTTGCAGCTTGTAGGTAATTTGCCAGTTGAAGTTGTAATGCGGCACAAAGAGCAGGGTCTCCTTGCGCTTGTCCGGGTATTCGACGTCGAAACGCATATCGCCGCCGCGCAGATGCATGTGCGGAGTCAGGGTCGTGATGTACACGTCTTTGTCAAAAGTATGGCAGTCGGAAACCTCATGATGCGGATCGCCCGCGGGAATCTTGAACAGGTATGTCGAAAGATCGACGCGCTTGGCCGGCTGAGCGGGCGGCTCTTTCGCGAAGATCAACCCGACGCTGGTCGCGTCCGTTTCGGGCTTATGGGTCACTTTCGAATAATGCACCTGGAACTTCAGCAGCGCGCCCGCGGGAATCTTCTTGGCAGTGCCAAGCGGGTACACGTCGGGCCCCTTGCCGGGAAGGTATGAGGCAATCGGACCGCTGCCGTCGTTCAGCTTGCGGCCGGGCAGATTCCCATTGTCTTCGGCGAGGCAGCCGTTGTCGAGAACGGGCGCCTCCAGGCGGATATAAGTTAGCTTGCCGTCCCGAACCATCAGCCACTTGGTGTACTCGGTCGGCGGATCGGATTTTTTTGTTTCGCCGGGTTTGGCGTCGCTTGGTTTAGAATCGGGCGCGGGCGGCATCTCGAACCACACGTGCGCATGATGCACGATTTTGCGATTGCCGGGAATGAGTTCGGCCGATTGCACCCAGACGTCTTCCTTAAAATTCGTAGGGACGATGAAGTACTCGTATTCATCGGGCCCATCCTTTGTGAGCTGATGCTCGGGTATGGCGAAGATCGCGTCCGGCTTTCCGATTTTCCAAGACGTTGAATAGACCGGGGTGGTTGGGAGATCTTTCGGATTTCCCTCTTTCGCCCCCTGCTCCACCCATTTCTCGATGGTGGCGATCTCGGCAACGGTGAGCGTGGGATCGTTGGAAAACTTGCCGAAGTGCGGGTCGGCCTTCCATGGCGGCATGGTTCGCGTGAGTACCGCTTCCTTGATCGAGGCCGCCCAGGGCCGCGCATCTTTGTAAGTCAGCAGGGACATCGGCGCGACATCGTTCGCGTGATGGCACCCGGTGCAGTGCGTAAAGAAGATCGGCGAGATCTCGCGATCGAAAGTAACGTCGGCGGCCCGAAGAGTAGATGCGGCCGCTAGAACCAGAAGAATACCAAGCCGAAAACTCATCTGAAACCATCTTAACCTTGATCCATGGACGGCATCCACGAGGTTTACATGCGCGAAGCTCTAGACTTGGCGCGAATAGCGGCTGAAGCGGGCGAGATCCCCGCCGGAGCCGTCGTGGTCCATGAGGGTAAATTGATCGGGCGCGGACGGAACTCCCCGATTTCCCTGAACGACCCCACCGCGCACGCCGAGATACTGGCAATTCGCGAGGCGGCGAGCGCTCAATCGAATTACCGCTTGGAATCGGCGATTCTGTATTCTACCCTCGAACCGTGCGTGATGTGCGCCGGAGCGCTGGTAGCGGCTCGCATCGGGACACTGGTCTTCGGAGCGCGCGATCTTCGATTCGGGGGTGTCCGGAGTAAATTCCGGCTCGCCGATTCCGAGATCTTGAATCATCGCGCCGAGATTGTGGAAGGCGTGCTGGCGTTTGAATGTTCGGAGATGCTGAAGCGCTTCTTCGAAGCCCGGCGATAGATTGGCGATAGCCGCGGTCGATGTGGCGCGCTAGAATTTACCCATGAAGGCAGACCTGATCCTGCTGGTGGAAGACAATCCCGATGACGAGGCGCTCACCATGCGCGCGTTCCGCAAGAACAGTCTTTTCGCCGAGATCGAAATAGCGCGCGACGGCCCGCAAGCTCTCGATTACTTGTTTTGCGAGGGACCATTCTCGAAGCGCGATCCGGTGCGCGTGCCTCGCGTGGTTCTGCTCGATATCAATCTCCCGAAACTCAGCGGCCTCGAAGTGCTCCGCGTTCTTCGCAACGATCCACGCACCAAGTTACTCCCGATCGTCATTCTGACGTCGTCCAA
>JALYXS010000318.1 GCA_030946965.1 Acidobacteriota bacterium | reverse complement strand
GCTGCCCGGCAGCATCGTGCTTTCCGCCGGCTACGTTGGGCAGCATGGCACGCACCTGATCGTACCCATGCCCTATTTCCAGCGGCGGCTGCTTCCCGACGGCACCAGTTTGCCTAGCCAATACCTTTCGGGCAATCCCGCGCTCGCGACCATCGCGCAAATTTCGGGCACCGAATCCAATGGCAATCAGCGATACGACAGCTTGCAGGTTAGCGGACGCAAGCGGCTGAGCGCGGGTCTCGAATTTCAGGCTTCCTACACCTGGTCGAAAGGTATGTCGGACGCGATCGGTTATTACGGCGAGGGGGGACAGGCCGGATCGCAATCGGCATATTGGCAGAACCTTTACGACCGGCGAGCCGAGTGGGGTCCGACGTACTTCGATCTGCAGCACAATTTCACGTTCTCGTATGTGTACGAGTTGCCGTTTGGCAGAGGCAAGCAGTTCGGACCCGGTTGGAATCCGCTGGTTAACGGCCTCTTGGGAGGCTGGCAGACGGGCGGAATTCTTAGCCTGCATACGGGATTCCCGTTGACGATTCGCGACAGCGATCGCTCCGGAACGGTGTCGCGCGGCGCGCGAGCCGATCGTATTGCCGACGGCAACGATGGCCCCAAAACGGTGGGCCCGAACGGAACGTGGTTCAACACAAACGCGTTCCAGCCGACCAAGGTGGGCACTTTCGGGAACTCGGGCAATGGAATCGTGCGCGGCCCGGGCCTCGAGCGTTTCGATCTTTCGCTGCAGAAACAGTTCGCAATTACGGAATCGAAGCGCATCGAGTTTCGCGCCGAGGCATTCAATTTGACGAACACGCCGACATTCGGCTCTCCCAATCGCACGGTGACCTCGTCCCAATTCGGACAGATTCGCGGCGCGCAAGGCGAGCGAAACGTGCAATTTGCGCTAAAGCTGTACTTCTAGATCGGACCGCGCTCCGCCCGAATCAATTCCCCGGGCCCGCGATAGGGTACCCCTGCCATATGTATTCCAGAGCCTCGGGCAGGGTTTGTTGTTTCACCGTTCGGTCGGTGTGCCCGGCGTTACGCGCAAATACGAACTGATAATGATAGCCCTTGGCGGCCAGCACCTTGGCCATGTTCTCATTTGCCACGACCCAGTCGTGCATGTTGTCGCTCATCACATTCGCATTGAGATTGTCCCTGTCGCCGACTTCCATCCAGATGCGTAGCGGCTTGGCCGGGGTGTTTGGGATGAGGTGCTCATGGAATTCCCATGCGCCGTGGGGAGTCTGGGGGTTCGACGGCCACTGCTGGTTCACGTAGGTGCCTGAGTACGTGAGAACGCGGTGGTACAGCTCCGGGTGATACCAAGCCATTATTAAGGCGCACGAGCCGCCGGAGCTGCCGCCCATGGTCGCCCGGCCTTCGGGATCTTTGGTTAGTTTCACATTATATTGCTTCTCGACGAGAGGCAGCACTTCCTTCTCGACGAACTCCGCGTACAGCCCTGACATCGTGTCGTATTCCAGGCCGCGTTCGCTTCCCTGGGCGTCGCCGCTGCCGTTACTTATGGAGATCGCAATCATCACGGGCACCCGATGTTGGGCAATCAGATTGTCCAGGGCCGTGAACAACGCCCGGTCAGGTCCGTCCGCCCCAACGATGAACGGCGCGGCCGTCCCGGGGACGTACTGTTTGGGGACATACACAGCGACTCGGCGAGTGTAGGGAGCGGGATGGCTGGTGGTGACTAGCATTTTGGCGGGGTCGGTGGGGTCGGCCTTTCCAAAGGTGTTGGCCTCGCGCGCAATGCCGGGATAGGTCTTGCTGTCGACCGATTCCATGGTGAAGGTGGAGACCGTTCCCTGAGGCACGCCTTCCTGCACAGTCATCTCCGGTGCGGGATTGTGCGTGGGACCAAGAATGAAGTTTCCGTCGGACTTTGCCGGAGCGTTGGCGCCGTCAGGCAAGTCTTTCGCCGTGACATAACCGGGCGTGTGGGGATCGCGGGTCGGCGGTGTCGGGCGTGGTGGGCGCACGGCCGCGGCCGGAGCTTGGGCCATTGCCGGATTTAGGCCAATCATCAGGCTGATCGAGAACGCGATGCTTAGAAGACGGAACATACGAAACTCCTTTTAGTCGTAGTGATGTGGACGCGATTGAAACAAAGGGCGTTCGCCCGAAATCTGTTGTAAGTCTGTAAAAAAGCTGGTGGCCAGGGACGGAATCGAACCGCCGACGCCAGCCTTTTCAGGGCTGCGCTCTACCGACTGAGCTACCTGGCCGAAGGAAGAATTTTCAGTCTACCAGATCAAGCATTTTGGAGCTCGCGCAGCGCGGCTCCGCTCGCCTTTTCCACGCCGGCGTGCAGGCTGTTGCCATGCGCGTCCATGGTGACGATCGCGGCGAAATCGCTTACCCGAAAGTGCCACATGGCTTCCGGAATTCCGAAGTCGATTAGATGCACGTCCAGAACTTTTTCGATCGCCCGGGCATAGTATTGCGCGGCGCCCCCGATGCCATTCAGATATACCGCGCCACACTCTTTCAAAGCGGCCAAAGTTTGGAGCCCCATACCGCCCTTGCCGATCACGGCGCGAACGCCGTAATTGCGAATGACGTCCGCTTGATAGGGTTCCTCGCGAATACTGGTGGTCGGCCCGGCGGCTTTCACCACCCACCGGTCGCCGTCCTTGAGCATCACCGGCCCGCAATGATATAGGATCGCGCCATGCAGATCGACGGGCGGCGGATTCTTCATCAGATACGCATGCACCGCGTCGCGGCCCGTGTAGACATCGCCTCGAATCAAAACCACGTCGCCAACCTTGAGCGCGCGTACTGTTTCTTCGGTAAGCGGCGGCATCAGCACGATCTCGCGGCCCGTTAGCGGGAAACCTTCCGTTGTGGCCATTCGTTCCACCGCGCGATCGGGGTCCCGATAGAGCCACTTCGTAATCGCGCCGCTCTCCGCATCGACGCGGATTCCCAGCCGCCGGAAGGCCCAGCAATCGTACGCCACCGAAACGAAAAAGCTGGCGGGCAAACGGTTCGCGGCGGCAATCTTGCATCCGATCAGCGAGACTCTGCCGCCGAATCCCATCGTCCCCACGCCAAGTTGGTTCGCTTCCCGCATGATCTGGTCTTCGAGCTTCGCCAGCACCGGGTTGGGGTTCACATCGTCGAGACCGCGGAAGAGCTGGTTCTTCGCGAGATCGTATCCATGCGCGCGGTCGCTGCCGATGCAGACGCCCAATGCGCCGGGCGCGCACCCTTGTCCCTGCGCCTGCCACACCGCATGCAAGAGGCACTTGCGAACGCCTTCCAAATTGCGGTCCGCGCGGCCCAAGTGATCGAGCGAACACGGCACGGAATACTGAATATTCTTGTTCTCGCACCCGCCACCCTTCAGGATCAACTTAATTTCTATTCCATCCTCTTCCCACTGCTCGAAGTGGATTACCGGCGTCTCTTCGCCGAGATTGTCGCCGGAGTTCTTGCCGGTGAGCGAATCGACGGAATTGGGGCGCAGTTTGCCGCGGCGCGTCGCTTCCGCAACAGCCGCGCGAATCGTTCGTCCAATTTGGATCTGATTCACGCCGACGGGAGTATGCACCAGGAACGTCGGCATGCCGGTGTCCTGACAGATCGGCTGTTCATCGCCGGCGGCCATATCGATGTTCGACAGGATGATCCCAAGAGCCTGCGAAGCCTGCGTATCCGGCCTTTCGGCGAGACCCGCGGCGGCCATCGCGGCGCGCACGTCGGGCGGAAGATTCGTCGAGGTTTGGGCGATCAACTCGATCAGGCTATTTTGAAGGAATTCCATGCGTCTCTATTTTATGGGTATTTGACATGCAGCATAACGGCAACACTGCAATTCATGCCAGGGCGGATATTCGCATTCGGGCTGACAAACTCCGCGATCGCCTCCCCGCCCTTCACTTCTTTTATCGCCGCCGGGATCGCGTCCACTTGCAGATCCGGGATTGCAACGGAAGCCTGCTCGCCCGATGGAATTTTCGCGAGTGTTGCGGGATCCGCCGGGAAGACGGCTTGCAGCAAAGACAAATCGACGGCGATTCGAAACAGCTCGCTCGCATCCTCCGGGCCAAGCATTTTCCCCACTTCACCTCTCCTGGCGACCACGATTCCAGCCACTGGAGAGTGAACGTCCGCCGCCGCGAGGTTCGCTTGAGTCTCCTCTAGTTGCTGGTTCTTGTCGTCAAGAACACGCTTGGCGGATTGCAGCTCTTGCGTAAGATTCGCGACACGGTCCGCGGCTTGACGCGCAAGTGTGTCGAGACTCTCAAAATCGCCTTGAGCCGATGCGAATTCGCGCTTTGATTTTTCGTACACCAGACGCGGTGTCGCGCCCTCGGCTTGCAGGATGGCTTGCCTGCGATAAATCTTTCCGGTCCGCTCCGCCTCGTCTTTGGCGCGCGTGGCGTCGGTAGCGGCGCGCGACGATTCTAATCGCGCCGCGATGATCGCGCTGTCGAGCGAGTTTATCTTCCCTTGAGCCGTCTCGGCTTCTTTTGCCGCCGTCTCGCGGCCAGTTTCCAGACCGGGATTGACGATGCGCGCGAGCAACTGCCCTTCGTAGACGTCCTGGCCGGCGTCCACCAGAAAAGATCCCACTTCCCCATTGACTGTCGCCCTGACGGGAATGGAGTGCTGGGCGCGGATTTTGCCGGGGAATGCAAAAGTAGCGGACGCGGCCTTTTGTTTGATTTTGGGTGGAGGAGGCGCTATTTTTATCGACTGCCGAAGGAAGAAGAACGACAATCCCGCGATCAGGATCAGGACGATTATCAAGCTTCGAACCACAAATCCCCGCCCATCAATCGCCGTTGATCGCGTGCCGCCGGATCGAAATCGCCTTCCCAGTGTTTTCGTCCACTTCGAGCAGCACCGAATGCAGCTCGACCGTGCCATTCGCGGCCTCCATGCGGCCTGGCATGGCGCTCAGAAATCGTTGCATAATTATCGACTTATCCACGCCGATCACCGAATCGTATGGGCCTGTCATGCCCGCATCCGTCTGATAGGCGGTCCCGCCCGGAAGGATACGCGAATCGGCGGTCGGGATGTGGGTGTGCGTTCCGATCACCGCCGAAACACGGCCATCGAGATACCAGCCCATCGCCATTTTCTCACTGGTGACCTCGGCATGAAAATCGACGAAACGGACTTTGATGGCCGGATCGAGGGCGGCAAGTATTTCATCCGCCTTTCGAAAGGGGCAGTCGGTCGAAGGCATGTAGACGCGGCCTTGCAAATTCAGAACCGCGCAGGAAATGCCGGTGCGCGTCTTGCAAACCACAACACCGCTTCCCGGTGAACTTCCGGGATAATTCGCGGGACGCAGCAGGTTGGGACGCTTGTTGAGGTAATCGTAAATCTCTTTCTTGTCCCAGATGTGATTGCCGGTCGTAATAACGTCGAGACCCAAGCCGAACAGCTCTTCGGCAAGGTTCGGCGTAATCCCGAAACCGCCCGCGGAGTTCTCGCCGTTGGCAATGGCGAGATCGATGTTCCGCGCGCGGCAGATGTCCTGCAGATGGTCGGCGACGATCTTGCGTCCCGCGGAAGCGAAGATATCGCCGATAAACAGGATATTCAAAATCGAGAGGTAACCGCCCCTTCGGAAGCCGAACCCACCAACGCGCAATATTTCGCAAACACGCCGGTGGTGTAGCGCGGCGCGGGTGCCTGCCAGTTCTCGAGACGCGCCGCGATCTCCTTGGCCGGCAGTTCCAAATCAATAGCTCCCGAGTCGACGTCGATGGTGACGATATCGCCTTCGCGTATCGCCGCGATCGGGCCGCCGTTGGCCGCTTCGGGCGCAACGTGGGCGATCATGAAGCCATGCGTCGCGCCACTAAACCTTCCATCGGTCACCAGCGCGACTGTCTCCGAAAGGCCCACGCCGACGATCGCGCCGGTCACTCCAAGCATCTCCCGCATGCCGGGACCGCCGCGCGGACCTTCATAGCGGATCACGACCACGTCGCCCGCTTGAATCTTGCCGCCTTGAACCGCTTGCATGGCGTCTTCTTCGCGATCGAAAACGCGAGCCGGACCGCGATGCTTCTTCTTCTCGTGTCCCGCAAGCTTGATGACACAACCCTCGGGCGCAAGCGTTCCGCGAAGGATGGCCAGGCCGCCGCTTGCTTTTAAGGGCCGATCGAGAGGCCGGATGACTTCCTGCCCCGGCGTCTCGCGAGCGTCTTGAGCTTCCTCGGCAAAGGTACGGCCAGTGCAGGTGAGCGCGGAGCCATCGACATAATTGCCTTCCATTAGCCGGTTCGCGATCACCGGAATGCCGCCAGCCTTGTCCACGTCCACCGCAACGTACTTGCCGCCAGGCTTAAGATCGACGAACAGAGGCGTGCGATTGCTGACCGTCTGGAAATCGTCCATCTGCAATTCGACGCCGGCTTCGCGCGCCATTGCCAGAAGATGCAGCACGGCGTTGGTGGAGCCGCCGCTCGCGGCCACTCCGGCGATGGCATTTTCAAACGCCGGGCGCGTGGCGATATCGCGCGGCTTGATGCCATTGCGCACGCAATTCATGACCACCTCGCCGCAGCGATACGCCACGGCTTCCTTCCGCTTATCGACCTGCGGAACGGCGGCGGTTCCCATGGGAGAAAGACCGATCAGCTCCATTACGGTCGCCATGGTGTTCGCGGTGAACTGTCCGCCGCACGCGCCCGCTCCGGGGCACGCGTGGTTTTCAATCTCGAGCAACTCTTGATCCGACATGCGTCCGGCGGCGTTCGCGCCGACCGCTTCGAAGACATCCTGGATCGTGATGTCGTGACCTTTATGCCGTCCGGGGAGGATCGAGCCGCCATAGAGAATCACGCCGGGGATATTCAGGCGCAGGAGCGCCATTCCCGCGCCGGGGATGGTTTTATCGCAAGCGACCAGCGCCACCAAGCCGTCGAACATGTGCCCGCGCGCGACCAGTTCGATCGAATCGGCGATCACCTCGCGGCTCACGAGAGACGCCTTCATGCCCTCGGTGCCCATGGTGATGCCGTCGCTTATAGCGATGGTGTTGAACTCCATCGGCGTGCCGCCCGCGGCACGGATACCGGCTTTGACATGCACCGCGAGGTCCCGCAATTTGTAATTGCAGTTCATCGTTTCGGTCCAGGTGTTGGCGATTCCGATGATCGGCTTTTTCAGATCCTCGTCGGTAAACCCGATGGCTTTCAGGTAGCTGCGCGCGGGCGCGCGGTCGCGGCCCTGCGTGATGGTGTAGCTGTTCAATTGCATGGAACTTTTATCTTGCCATACGTGGCAAAGCGAGCGATCCGCTTCGGGATTAGTATAATTTCCCTTGCCCCAAGCGGGTTCACGGCAGGCTGAATGCCTGCCCCATCAAGGCCCACAATTGATTGAATGTTCGTGGTGGGGGTGGCGGTTTCGCCAGCCATCCCAGGCTATAATTTGGACTTTTATGATTCGTCGCCCAGGAGTCTCGCGGCGCCATTTCGGGTCGAGTTACCGACCCATCCGGATCAGTGCTGCCGTCGGCCCAGATCCGCGCCGTCAACACGCAGACCGATGGCTTTCGAGGCGCGCGCCAACGACACCGGGATTTTCACGATTCCTTTTCTTCTGCCAGGTTTCCGCGACATCGCCGTCCAACTCACCCAAATGGTCGATCGGCGCCGCATGGTCGATCTGCCAATCAGTTCCGGTAATCCGGCCGAACTGGTGCTGCTCGCGCCCGGCACGACCAATGCCACGGACCTGCGCGCTCGCAAAGCGGCCTTTAATAATGCGCCTTCGCAAGTGCGCCATCCACACTGATCTCGATCTGCTCCGTATTTCGAGAAGCACCGGCAAGCTCCACCTTCAAGATGTAATCGCCATTGGGGACGCACTT
>JALYXS010000275.1 GCA_030946965.1 Acidobacteriota bacterium | reverse complement strand
CAATTGCTCCGGATCGGGAGTCCATTCGAGCTTCCAGTCGTATTTGCCGGCGAGACCGGTCTTATCGACGACCGGTTTGCCGACTTGATTGGCGAGGGATCTTGCCAGGAATTCGACCTGCGTCTGCGTCCCGTTAATGACACCGCGGTCCATGTGGATGCCGCGGTTGGCGTCATCGCCTTCGGAGGACTTCAGTTTGGAACCGCCTTTGGCGATGACGAGCGCATAGACCGGCATTTCCTTGGTTTCGTTGCGGACAACGAGTTGGAAGCGGTCGGCCAGAAGCGAACGTATCCGTTCCTTGAAGCGCTTCTCGAACTCGGGCCCGGGAGTCTCACCGGTGCCGGGTTTGGCTAGGATGTCGAAGCGCTCGGAACCGACCCAGGAGGGTGCGCCCGCGATCTGGAAACCGCGAACGTCGTAGGCCACCGAGATGAGTTGTTTGAGCGTGGCGTTGCTGGCGCGGAGCGCTCCGCCTGGCTGGAACATGATGGAGAAGCCGCAGGCATCGGCGGCCGCCGGTTTGATGGAGGCTACTTCGAATTCGAGCGGCTTCGATTGCGCGGCGATAGCGATAAATCCGGCGGCGGCAAGCAGGACGCGCATGGGATTAATTCGCCGACGGCTTTTCAACGCGCTCAATGACGACAACGGGCGCGGGGGCTTTGGTGGCTTCCAGCTTCAGGCCGAGTTGTTCCTGGAGGGCGGTGAAGATGGAAGGACCGGAGAGATCGGGCGGGGCGGTTTCCGCGTTGTCGTGCGTCTGGCCAGGCTTCAATTGCTCCTGATCGGGAGTCCATTCGAGCTTCCAGTCGTATTTGCCGGCGAGACCGGTTTTATCGATGACCGGTTTGCCAACTACATCGGCGAGGGATTTTGTCAGGAATTCGACCGGCGCCTGCATGCCGTTCATGACGCCGCGCTGCATGCGGATGCCGCGATTGCCGGTCCCCTCGCCTTCCGACGGCTTCAGTTTGGAGCCGCCTTTGGCGACGACGAGCGCGTAGCCGGGCACTTCTTTGGTGTCTTTGCGGACAACGAGATGGAAGCGATCGGCGAGGAGTGAGCGTATGCGTTCCTTGAAACGCTTCTCGAATTCGGTGCGCTGTTCGTCGGCCATCTTACGTGGGTCGTCCTCCGGGGACTCACCGGCGGGGGGCTTGGCAGTGATGTCGAAGCGGTCGGAATTCATCCAGGACGGTCCGCCGTTGATCTCGAAAATGCGGACGTCGTAGGCCAAGGCAATGATCAGTTTGAGAGGAGCGTTGGTGGCGCGGAATACGCCTCCTGGCTGAATCAGGATGGAAGAGCCCTGAGCATCGGCCGCCGCCGATTTGATGGATGCTACTTCGAATTCGAGCGGTTTTGTAACTTGCGCGCGGCCGGAGGAGGGATGCAGGATGCCGATGGTCACGGGTATGGCAACGGCGATGAAACCGGCGGCGGCAAGCAGGAGTTTGCGGGAGGCGGTGAGTTGGTTTGAGAGTCGTTGAGTCATGATGGCCTCGATTCGCTTTTTGAGATCGGCGCCCGTGACGCCCGCCACGCACGGCATGGGGGATTCCAGGCAGAATTTACAAACGTTGAGAATGCCTTCGGCGTAGGCGGCCGGCTGATTGCCGAGGCGCAGGACTTCTTCGTCGCAGGCACGTTCGCGTTCTTCAACAAGGCGCGCGCCGATCCACCAGACCAGAGGGTGGAACCAGAAGGCCGCCTGGATGAACATGTGGATGGCGGCGGTGAGGTTATCGTGCCGGCGCACGTGGCATAGCTCGTGGGCCAGAATGGCGGCGAGTTGGTCGGGGGAGAGGCGGTCGGTAATGCCGGCCGGCAGCAGAAGAACCGGGCGGACTATGCCGAACACGCCGGGTTCCATAAGGTGAGGGGTGGAGCGGACGGGTATTGGCGCACTGATGTTGAGCGTCGTGGCCGCGGCGACAGAGCGGCGGACGACGTTCCATTGGATAGCCCAGCGGAGCAGGATGACGAACGCTCCGATGAGCCAGACCGATAGGAGAATGGCTGCGGTGGGGAGCGGGTGAGGCCCGGGCGACGAGAAGATCGGCGGCGATGAGATGGTCAGTTGGGTCATCGTGCTGGCGAGTGGCGCCGCCGCGCGGGCGGCTTGCGGCAGGTCGACGCTCTGGCCCAGGCCGACCAGGAATGAAAACGGGACGAGGAATTTGATGGATGCCGCAAGCCAAATGCAGAAGCGCGTGGCGGCGCGGTTGCGGCGGAGAAAGCGCGCGAGAAGCGCCGCCGCGACGGCGAAAACGGTCGATTGCAGAAGGTGATCGAGGATGGGTGAGGTCACTGAGTTTCTTCCTTTCTTCTGAGCGTTCGGAGGAGTTTTTCGCTTTCGCGCACTTCGTCGAGAGTGAGTTTGCCGGATTCGATGAGATGGGCCATAACGGGCTGGGAGCGTCCGCCGAAGAAGCCGAGGAGTTCATCGATAAGGCGGCCCTGGGCGGCGTGGCGGGAGACCACGGCTTCGAAGATGTGGGCATTGCTGATCTTTTTGGCGCGGCGGAGAGCCTTCTTGGTTTCAAGCCGGTAGACGGTAGTCTGGATGGTGGTGTAGGCAGGGCGGTCCTTCGCGGGGAATGCTTCCTGAATTTCGCGAATGGAGAGAGCGCCGCGGCTCCACAGAGCTTCCATGATGCGCATTTCGAGTGGCGTCAGCTTCGGCAGAGCCATATGGATCTACTATACACGTTTGTTTGACTACTATCGAGATGTTTGGTTAGGAGGAAATCGCCTTTGAATCGAAAAACCGCGGTTGCCGCTCTCATTATTGCGGCGTGTGGAATGTTTGCACAGCCGCCCGCCACTCGCCCCGCATTTGACGAATTTGAGGTGGCGACCGTCAAGCCAACGCCTCCCGATTGGTCGGGGGGCAGGTTCATCAGGATGCAGAGCGCCGACCGGTTTGTCGCGAGGAATCACGCGCTGAAGACCCTTATCGCCGCGGCTTACAATCTTAGTCCCCGAGCGATTTCAGGCGGCCCGGCATGGATCGATTCCGACCGCTACGATATTCTTGCTAAAGCGCCAGGTGAAGTCCGTCCCAACCTTGACGAGCAGATGGCAATGCTGCGAAAGCTTCTGGCCGATAGGTTCAGACTCACGTTCCATCGCGAACGGAAGGAAATGCCGATCTACGCGCTGACCGTCGCAAAGAACGGGCCAAAGCTTAAGGAAAGCACGGTTTCTTCCGACGCGTCTCCAGAGGGGCCTCCGCCGCTAATTTTTGTCGTTTCGCCTAACCTCGTTCGACTGCCAGGCCACAACGCGACCATGGCTGAATTGGCCTCCGTGATGCAGCGCGCCGCCCTCGACCGCCCGGTAATCGATAAAACCGGGATTTCCGGAAGGTACGATTTCGATCTGGAGTGGACGCCCGACGAGACTCAATTCGGCGGGGCGTTAGGCAAGCCGCCGAGTACCGATGACTCCGCTAAGCCCGGCCTCTTCGCGGCAATTCAGCAGCAGCTCGGCCTTAGATTGTCAGCGGCAAAGGGGCCGGTTGAAGTGCTTGTCGTCGACCGGGCCGAGCGGCCCTCGGAAAACTGACGGCGCGGCGGAGAGGGTACGTCAGCTAACCGGCGGCGTGCGTCGGCTCCTGCGGAGAAACCCCATCGGGATCGTTCACCAGCGCGCCCGGAGGAGCTTTCACGGGTCCGCGCAGTAGAGGGTCGTCCGTGCGCCGCATCCAGGCGTCGAGCCGTCCGCGCATCTCTTCCAACACGCGCGACAGGGATGGTTCCGAGGCCAGATTGCGCCGCTCTTCGGGATCGAAAATCAGATCATAAAGCTGCTCCGGCGGAATGACGCGATTGCGCCATCCGAATTCCAGCCAAACGTCCTTGCTTGGCCCATCGTCGCAATTGGGCAGAACCGGCCTGCGCCGTTCGTCGTAGTTCCGCATATAGCTCCAGCGTTTGGTGCGGACCGAACGCTTGGGCTCGTAAGCCGCGTGGTAATTCACTTCGGCGAACAGCTCATCGTGGATCTCCGGCTTCGCGCCGCGCATCAGCGGCATGAGGGAGCGGCCTTCGAGCCAAGCAGGCGCGGCTATTTCGAGAAGCTCGCAGACAGTCGGGAAAAGATCCATCTGGGAAACCAACGCGTCCGATATTTTCCCGCCGCCAAAACCGCCCGGGCCGCGCATCATTAACATCACGCCGGTGCCGTGATGCGTAAGATCGCATTTCATTTCTGGGAAAGCAATGCCATGGTCGGTAGTGCAGATCACCAGAGTGTTCTCCGCGAGCCCCGCGGATTCGAGAGAGCGGAGCACGTCGCCCATTGCAGCGTCGAGAGTGCGGACCGAGGCATGGAAGGCCGCGATATCGCCGCGCGTTTTCGGTGTGTCGGGGATGGGCGAAGGCGCGGCGCAGAAACGCTCGTCGTCGCCGGGACCGGGGTTCGGAAACACGCGATGCGTTTCCTGAAATCCAACACTCAGAAAAAAGGGCTGCTTGGGCGCGTTCCGAATCCAGTTGACGGCCGCTGGGGCCACGAACTTGGCGTGCGTGTTTTGGATGGGGACAACTTCGTCGTACCCGATAATCTCCGGCCGCTTGGCGACGTGTTGCACGCCGATGAGCGTCGAACGGTAACCGCCCTGGTCGCGCAACGTGTGTACGATGTGCCGCTTGTAATCGTTCAGTGAAAAACCGCGGTGCGCCAGGCCGAGCATGCCGTTGTTGTGCGGGCATTGTCCCGTGAGCAGGCTGGCGCGGCTGGGCGAGCAGGTCGGGGCGGCGTCGAAGGCTTGCCGGAACAGAACCGATTCTTCCGCGAACTTGCGCAGATTGGGAGTGGGCAGGTCGTGGCCGTACGGCTCGATGTAACGGCCGGTATCGTGAGAATGAAGATAAAGAATATTCGGGCGAGAGCGCGGAACCGCCATCTTCTGAGCCGCGGCTGGAAGACCCGCGAGACCGGTTGCCATGCTCTTGACTGCGCCGCGGCGATTCATTTCTCGCTTCGTTATATCATTTACCGGGTATGAATAGACGAGATTTCGTGGCCGGCGTAGCGGCTCTAGGAGCGGTCGCCCCGGCTTTGGCCCAGAAGCGGCCTCGCAACGTGCTGCTGCTGATTGCCGACGATCTCGGCGCGTTGCTCCCGTCGTACGGCGATCCTAATGCCGTGATGCCGCGGATCGAACGCCTTGCGGGCGAAGGCGTGCGATTCAGCAACGCCTACTGCACCAGTCCAAGCTGCAGCGCGAGCCGCTCGGTGGTGTTGAGCGGCCAATATAATCACGCGACCGGCCACTACGGGCACGCTCACGGGGAGCATCATTTCAGCTACCTCCCATACGTGCGCCCGTTTCCGCGACTGCTCAAGGATGCCGGATACGCCACCGGCTACATCGCGAAATTGCACGTTGCGCCGGAAGAATGCTTTGGATGGGATTTGGCGGATCCGATAGGATCTCGCGATGTCTATCGCATGTCGCAAGTGGCAAAAACGTTCATCGCGAGCGCCGGCGCGAAGCCCTGGTATCTGCACTGCGGTTTTCACGATCCGCATCGCGCCGGCGCAGGTTTTGCAAATAAGCAATGGCCCAGTGTGAAGCGGCTGCGGCTCGATCCGGCAAAGCTGGCCGTTCCTTCGTTCTTGCCGGACAATGCAGCCGTTCGCGCCGAGCTTGTGGAATATTACGAAGCCTGCAACCGCTTCGACCAGGGCGTCGGGTTCATGCTCGACGTGCTAACAGAGGCGAATCAACTCGACAGTACGCTTGTGCTGGTGATGAGCGATCATGGCGCGCCGTTCCCCAACGCGAAAACCAACACGTATGACGCCGGATTGCACGTTCCTTTGATCGTGCGCCATCCGGATCTCAAGGAACGCGGCATAGTGAACCACGCGATGACCAATTGGGCCGACATCATGCCCTCGATCCTCGAGTGGACCGGCGTGAAAGGACCGGAGTACCCGCTTCACGGACGGAGTTGGCTGGCGGTTCTGGGGCAAGGCGATCCGGCAGGCTGGGATCGCGTGTATCTCTCGCACACGTTCCACGAAGTGATCGATTACTATCCCATGCGAGGAGTGCGCACCAGGGATTTCAAGTATATTCACAATCTCTTTCCCAGCGCGACATTCCCCGGGGCGACCGACCTGTGGGCTTCAGCGACGTGGCAGAGCATGAGAAAACAAGGCGAGAGCGCGATGCTCGGCAAGCGGCCCGTCACGAAATATTTGAACCGCGACCGCGAGGAGCTCTATGATGTGCGCGCCGACTTGGACGAAGTGATCAACCTTGCCGCCTGGCCGCAACACCAGGATATTTTGAAGCAACTCCGCGGGGATACGGAAGAGTTTCGCAAGCGAACGGGCGATGCCTGGGGCAAGCATCCGCTCGAAAGCGGCGAGAGTGCCGACCCCTCATTCACGTGACCCTGGAACAAAACCGGCGCTGATCAGAATGAATCCGAGTTTCTTCCCATCGGCCGGCGCGGTCCAAAGCTTATCCGCTTGCGCCGAAACAATTTCCGGCTTCGCTGAGTCAAGCTTCGCTGAATGAAGCCAGGCGGACGGGACCGGTTTTTCGAAACGATACGTGCCAGGGCTGGCGCAGGCCGCCGCGCCTAGCAAATGTCCGTTCACGAAAAATGAAATCGTAACTGGCCCGGTCTTCGGGAGCGTCAGCCCGCTGCATAGAAACTCGACGGACAACTTCACATTGGCCGTTGTGTCGAGCCAAAATCGAAGCTCGGGACGCTCATACGTCCAGCGCCACGTGCCTCCTTCGACTGTTTCGCCGATGTCGCGAACGATGTACATGTCCGCCGCGGGATCGCCCATGCCGATTGTCCAGCCTCGCGGATGGTTGTCGGCGAGAACCGGCGTACGCTGCGGCGGCGGAGCGTACCATGGATCGCGATTGCACGCCGCGAGAATGAGGGATGAGCCTATTTTTCTGGGGGCCGTTTTGGAGGGAGTCGAGTCGAACCATTTCGAACTTCCCAGCCTCCGGTCCGGTGAACTGGGTATATCGCCCCGCGGTTTTGAAGGCGCCTGTTCGGCGTGGATGCGTTCAGCCTTGCCGGGCAGGTAAGAGAGATTGATAAAACACCAGGCGGATGGCAGCGGATCACAACGCTGGAGCCAGTAATAGCCGTTTGGTTTTCCCTGCAGATCGCTCGCAATCAGTCGCTTCAGAACGCTGCGCGCGGGCTCGTCATGAGCTTCAAACGTGACGCTTGTCATTCCCCATGGAATGCCGGCGACAAACGCCTGACAACAACTGACGCGAAGACCGGTTTGGGCGGACAATTCGGCTGTCATAAGGTTCGCGGTCTCGGCGATCGTTCTGGTTCCCGCCGTGATGCTGACTCTTCGATCCAGCAGCGGAGTAATCTCGATCTGCCGGCCCAGCGTATCACGCGTGTGCGTGGGGATCAGAGTGAATGCTCCTCCCTCGTCATCGAGCCGGTAGCCGAATGGAAACTTGCTGTTCGCCTGGTTAATCAGATTATTCAGCAGAACCCTGGTATCTTCCGGCGCGCCAGCGGCGCCCGGTGTAAATTCGACTTCGAGCATGCCTCCCTTGGGCACGAGCACCCGCCTTGGGGGGTTCGGAAGACGGGAAACTGCCTCAGTCACATCTTTCACGTCGTCTTGGTAAAGGTATGGCGGGTCCTCAACACTGACGGGAATGCCGAACTTCTCGGCCAGCGTAATGGCCGCCGAGTCGAGCGGCCGCCCACTGTCAACTATGAGCTTGGCGTATTGTCCATTATTTCCCAGTGTCAAACGGCCAGCTTCGGGAGATTGCGCCAGAGC
>JALYXS010000266.1 GCA_030946965.1 Acidobacteriota bacterium | reverse complement strand
GTTGTGTGTTGGTTGGGGGGGTTGAAAAGGTCAGTACTCGATCTGGCAGTCTAAAGTGTGCGGCAAGGAAGGTCCGTCAGATGGACTGCGAAACATTGAATATTGGCTTTCGTCGGTCGTCGTTTTCTCTTCTTTCGCCTGTGCTTTCCTGAGACTCAACCCGAACGCCGGTAAACTGTCGGATGATCTCGAATTTGTCGCCCATGTCCGAGGGGTCAAGTCTAGACTGTTGATAATCAAACTCCAGCTTGCAGGAACCTCGCTCGTTCAGGCTCATCTTTGTGTTGGAAACAAGCCCTTAGACAAGAACTCATCGGTTCAGGCGAATCCCTGTGCTACGATTTTGCAGAGTGTCTGCAGCACCAATCAAGAAGACCTCCGTGGTTGGGTTCCTAGTGCTGCCGCTGATCGCGTGCTTCCTGGTCTTCGCAAAAGCTCACGCCGGAAGCTGCTATAGGTCCGATGACGAAAGGTTGGTCCGCGATGGCTATTCCAGGCTCTTGAACGACGTGCCGGATGAGGCTGTTCGAGTTTTCGAGAGCGGCGTACGGCGCGACCTCGCATCTCCCTATCGATGGACCGAGTTAGGGGCGGCGCTTCACGCTGAAGGCGCTAAAGATGAAATAGGACAAGCCCGCGATTGCTTTAATCATGCAGTAAAACTCGGGCCAAATGTTCCGCCAATCCGCCTGCGAGCGGCGAATTTTTTCCTCCAAACTGGGGCGGTACCGGAATCTCTCGCCGAAATGGCCGCCGTGCTGAAGTTGACCGCCGGCTACGATCCGATCGTATTCAGCTATTACCGCCGATTGGGGCTGCCCGTCACGGAAATTTTGAAAGCTGGCATTCCGGACGCCCGCGCCGCCCGGTCGTATTTCGTATCGCTTCTTGTTGCGGATGATCCGAAAGCGCTCCAACCGGTTTGGGCTTGGGCCGTGGCGCGAGGGTACGTCGATAATCCCATGACTGCCCAATACACCAACTACTGGATGTCTCGACACGATCCGGAACGTGCGGACCAGATATGGAAATCTCACTTCGGCGCGCGCTCGAACCTCCTGTTTAACGGCGGTTTTGAAGTCCTCCCGACGGGCGCGGTGCTCGATTGGGTGATTCAGCCTTCGGAACGGGCCGAGGCGGCGCGCGATTCGCAAAACGCCTTTGCCGGTGAATATTCGTTACGTATTCTGTTCCACGATGGTGGCGACAAGGAATACGCCGGCGTCTCGCAGCTTGCGGTGGTGAAGCCTGGACGATACCTGCTGCGGGCGCGCATTCGGACCGAAGGTACTCCCGGCGGGGCGGGCGTGAGCCTCCGCGTTTACGACGCGGAGAACGCCAGCCGGTTGCTCAAAAACACTCCTCCAGTTTCGGGTTCCACGCCTTGGATGGCCGTCGCGATACCGATTCACGTCCAAACGCCAACCAGATTGCTGAACGTGCAGATTGTGCGCGCGGCAGGGAAATCCGGCAAGGGCACCGCTTGGATTGACGCGGTGGAATTGGTGCCAGTTGATTAAGAGGGCGCGAAACCTCGCTCTGCGCTCGCCGCTTCCGCCGTTGACGTTGCTCGGCCTGATCTTTGCGTACGCCGTGTTCTGGCACGGTGCCGTGCTTCCCGAAACGTGGGATCAAATTCTCTTGGCGCTGGCAATTCTCGGCGGGATCTATCCGCTGATGGCACCTTCGGCCGAACGGGCGCCTGCATTGCCTCGGTGGCTGCGGACGGTGCTCGTTCTGCTGCCTGGATACGTTGTTTTCCAACTCTTGCCGTTGCCGGTTTCCTGGTTACGCATGCTCTCTCCGGCTAAGGCGCGGCTGTACGAAGCGCTCGGGCCGGTCGCACTTGCCACTGGCTCCTGGGAGCCGCTTGCCGTTCGCCCTGCCATTACGCTGCTTTATTTGCTACGCATAGTGGGCTACCTGATCACATTTCTAATCGCGCGCCAACTGGTCCATCGCTTTTGCGAGCGGCCCTGGATGTCCGTATTGCCGATCGTGATCGTGGCAACCGCCGAGGCGCTGCTCGGAGTCTTTCAAACCACCCGGCTCGAATCGGCGGACGCTTTCGCAATCGGAACCTACGTCAACCGGAATCATTTCGCGGGCATGCTGGAGATGGCGTTTCCTTTTGCTGTAATGCGTGTGATCTCGTTATTACGCACAACCGGACCGGAATCTTGGTCCCGTCTGGTCCCAGTCGCGAGGATTGGCGCGTACCTGATGGCATCTGGCTTAATCCTGTTAGGAATCTTCAGTTCTTTATCCCGGGCTGGCGTCGTTGCGGCGGTCTTTTCCCTGACATTGATAGCCTCTGCGGAGCCTGTTCCCATGCTCGGCCAGCGATATCGTGGGTTCCCCGGTTGGTCCCCAGGATGGCTACCAGGGATCGCGGTGGCGCTGCTGCTCGTGGCCGGTTTCGCCGCGATTTCGCCCAGCCGGTTGATGTCGCGTTTCACAGAACTGGCGACTCCCGAGATCGCAGGAATGGATAGGCGCGCCATCTGGAGCCAGACGCTTCGCGTCGTCGCCGATTATACGTTGACCGGGTGCGGCCTCGGCGGATATCGGGCCACCTATCTCAGGTACAAGACGGAGATGCCATTGTGGACCACGGACTTCGCGCACAACGACTATTTGCAGCTGCTTGCCGAACTAGGCGGTGCCGGATTTCTGATTGTGGCGGCCGGGCTCATGGGCGTCTTGTATATGGCAATTCGGGGATGGAGTGCGGTATCAAGCGCGGAAGCCAGATCGTTATCGGTGGCCTGCACCGCAGCTCTTGGCGCGATTTTGATTCATAGTTTAGTAGACTTTAACTTGTATATCCCCGCCAATGCGATGGAGGTTGCCTGGATTGCTGGCGTCGCTGTCGCACTGCCGGAAACCCGGCAAAATAAAACGGATGCTCCGTTTTTTCCAAACTAGCTGCTTCACCCTGGTCTTTATGAGTGCCGGTCTTGCAACTCAACCCGTGGGAACAGTCTTTGGCGAAGGCCCCTTATTCATGAACGGAATTCAAATGGATGTGGCCGGAGTCGTCGCTTGGACGGTTTTGGATGGCGACGAAGTCTCTACGACATCCTCAGCCGCGGTCATTCTGCTCCCGAACCGTCGTGGCAAAATTGCGTTGCGGGAAAACACCAAACTTAAATTTGAATTTTCCAGAACAAAACTACTAAGTGGAAAAGCGTTTTTCTCATTAAGCGGGATGCAAGCCATGACCGTGGAAGCGCTCGGCCGAATTGTATTGTTACCAAGCGGGGAGCGGGTAGCGATAGAAATCAACCCAGGTGGGCCGGTCGTGAGACTTGGCGCTCAATTGCCGGCCTTCGTCCTCCCGGCGGATCGCCTGGCGCGTCGGCTGCCGTACGACATGGGAATCATTTTCGATAACCACCTTATAAAATAAAAACCGGGCTTAGTACCGGACAATACTCCAGATAATACGAACAAATACCCCAGATAATAACTCTCGGCCAAGCCGAATAACATGATATCCTCTTTAAACAGTAGGTACGCGGTCTCAACGGATGGGACTTTTGGGGCGGAAGCGTGCCTGCTACACCTCCTCGGTTGATCCGGCCCTTCTGCTTTCTTTCGTGAGGCGAAATCGGCTTTTAAGAAAGCTCCATAAAACATTGCAGCTATTTTCCGTTATAATTTCATTCAATTGATCCACCTTGTTTTCGAGTTAGCATGAGCCACAAATCCTCATCTCCCTGGTCCGCGGTAGCCCGTTTTACTTTTCTTTGGACGCTGGTCTGTGCCATGCCCGCGAATGCGCAACAGCCTTCCGCGCCCGAAGCAGCGGACTCCTCTCCAACCCCAAAAGCCGCCGAGATGAATAGTGAATTACGTTCGACATATGTCCTGGGGTCAGACGATCAGATCGTGATCCGCGCGCTCGAAGCGGAAGATATCAGCGAAAAACCGGTTCGGGTGGATTCCGAGGGGTACATCCGCCTCCCGCTGATCGGGCGCTTGCACGCGGCTGGGCTTACCGTCGAACAGCTCACGGCCGAAGTGAGCAAAGTGCTTGAGGCCTACATCAAACATCCACAGGTATCGGTGAATCTAACGGAATACCGTAGCCAGCCGGTCTCCATGTTAGGCGCGGTCCGCATTCCGGGAGTGCAACAATTGCAAGGCCGGAAAACGCTGGTGGAAATAATCTCGCTTGCGGGCGGACTGGCACCTGATGCGGGTTACAGCGTGCGAATCGCGCGGCGGCTAGAATGGGGCAGGATCCCGCTGCCGAACGCGCATGACGATCCGACTGGTAAATTCAGTATCGCCTCCGTGCGGCTGAAAGACGTTCTCGAAGCGCGGAACCCCGAAGAGAATATCTTGATCGAACCACAGGATGTGATCTCGGTACCCACAGCGGAAATGGTGTACGTGATCGGTGAAGTCAAAAAGCCGGGCGGCTTCACGTTGAAAGATCAGGAGACAGTGTCCATTATGCAGGCCGTCGCTCTGGCTGATGGCTATTCCAAAACGGCTCAGCCGAAAAAAGCCAAAATTTTGCGGCCCGCGAAGGGCGGAGCGGAACGTACTGAGATCGCCATCAATCTGGATCAGGTTTTGGACGGAAAGGCGAAGGATGTGACTTTACTGCCGAACGACATTCTGTTCGTACCGGACAATCTACCGAAAAGCATGGCCATGCGGGGCGTGGAAGCGGCGATTGGGATTGGCACCGGTCTCGCCATCTACCGCCGGTAACAAAATTTGCGTTGTAGTTAACTCTTTATGAAACAGCATCAGCCTTTCGAAAATCCTTCCGACCGCGAGCTTACGACTGTACCGAAGACCGCGCCTCAGCCAGTTCCCATTCGCAATGAACGGTACAACGTATTCGAGCCGGATTTTGGAGGCGAACAGGGCCGCGGCCCCTTGCTCGAATACTGGAAGATTCTGCGGCGGCGCAAAGGCGTTATTCTGCTGTTTGGGCTGCTAGGCATTGTCGCCGCAATTCTGTTTACGCTTCCGCAGACGCCGATTTACCAGGCGCGCACCTCGATTGAGATTCAAGGCCTCAACGAAAACTTTTTAAACATGAAGACGTCGGACCCGACCACGTCGCTGCCGGATTTCTCGCCCGAAGGTTACATCCAAACTCAAATCAAAATTCTGCAAAGCAAGACATTGCTGCAGAAGGTGATCGCGAAATTGGGCGGCGATGCGCCGTCGCAACTCGCGCCACAGCCCCTAACGTCCTCGTGGCGGGATGTGTTGCGATTGCACTCCCGTAAGCGAGCTTCGCGGGAAGAGGCGATCCTGGGCGCGGCGCAAAACGTGGCTGTCACTTCCGACGGGACCACGCACATCGTCGAGATTTCGGCGGACTCGACCGATCCGAAAGTAGCTGCGGATTTCGCCAACGCACTTGTGCAAGAGTACATCGACCACAGTCTCGAAAATCGCTTTCTGGCGAGCCAGAATACGGGCACCTGGCTCACCAAGCAGTTGCGCGAGCTCAAGACGAATCTCGAACGGAGCGAAAACGAGCTTCAATCGTACGCTCGCGCGACGGGAATCATGTACACCGCCGACCGCAGTAGCGTCGCCGAAGAAAAATTGCGGCAATTGCAGCAGGAATTGGGAAGAGCGCAAGGTGAACGGGTGATCAAACAGTCGGCTTATGAACAAGCCACGCTGAAACCAGTCGACTCTC
>JALYXS010000227.1 GCA_030946965.1 Acidobacteriota bacterium | reverse complement strand
CGCGCGATGTTTCTCCCGCGGCATTTGAAGCCGTGCGCGCGAAGATCGATCCCAAACTGATTCCGGTGCTCGAAGGGGAAGAGGGCCGCGGCGAGCGGACAATGGGAAGAATTTTTGGCGGGGCGCTGCCGTCCGGGGCTAGTGCTCGAGAGCTAACATCCGACGCCTCGCGCTATGCGCGATTGAGCCGAACACGAAGGAATAGCTGGTCCTCGTAGCCTCCAGCTTTTTGCATCCTGCGGGCCGTCGCTTGTCGGCCAGCAGTTCGACTTTGCGTAACTACTCAACGCAACCGGCCACATTTTACGAGGTCCGCTTTGATCTTTTCAAGCGGTATCCCCTTTTCCTTGCGTCGCGATTCCGAAATCAGCCCGACCCAGAAATCCTCTAGCGCCGCCCCATGTCTTTTCAGGTCTATTTGAACGGCCACCTTGCGGCCCTTCTCATCGGTTACGAACTGGATTCCGCTCATGCTTTCATTGTCCCTCGGGCAACCGGGCCCTCATTCCCCGTCGTGACCGCTCCATCGCGCGTCTATTTCTGGGAGGTAATTTCTTTCACGAGGCGTTGCATCTCCGGCATCATCAAGGCCATCGTTTTTGACATGATCACAGGCGTCTTGTCGAGCAGGGCATGCCCGGCCGGCGATTGATAGAACGCCAGGATACTGTCGATTTCCTCAGCGGAGAAGGTCTCGCCGTACACTTTCACTAATTGAGGCCGTATTTTGACCATAAGAGTCTTCACTGAATCCAGCATTCTCCGTTGTGTTTCCTGTACCTTGGCTCGCTGCTCTGGTGTCATCCCTGTCGGCATCGCAGATGTGAATGAAGATTTCATTAGATCCAAAATGGCGTTGTTGTCTGCAAGCGCCAGGATGCGTTCGATTTTGGCTTCTTTAGTCAATTCCTGCCCACTCGCAAGTACGCCGGCGAACACCAGGCTAAAGCAGAAAGCGACGATTCTGTTCATGATGTAAACCTCACTGAAGTTGTGATCCCGGCCCCGGCTCCGTTTCACGTAAACCATCATAAGACTGGGTCTTCGGTCACAAGTCACTCTATCGCGATGGCGACCGGCTCGTCATGATAAGCTGCTGCCATGCCAGCGAGACAAATTTGCATTACCCTGCTTCTCGGCGCTTTCGCCATGCCTCTTGCGGCCCAGTTTGGCGCCGGAACCATTCTCGGCGCCGTTACGGACCCATCGAAGGCCGTAATCGCGGGCGTGACGATTGCGGCGAAGAATAACGATACCGGAGAGTCTCGTAGCTTCACCACCGATTCTTCGGGCAACTATCAGTTCACCGCGCTACAACCCGGCACCTACACGTTGTCGGCGACCGCTCCGGCATTCAAGACAACGGTAGTGCCAAGTCTTGTGGTTCGAGTAAACACTGAAGTGCGCGCGGATCTCGTGATGCAGATCGGAGCGGTTTCCGAAAGCGTCCAAGTGATGGCGAGTACGCCGCTGCTTCAAACGAATACCGCCGCTCTCGGCACCGCCATCGACAATCGCACGATTCTCGAAACGCCGCTGAATTCGCGGAATTTTTTCGATCTCGTGGCGCTGACTCCGGGCGCCATCAAAGCGGTGGGCGGCAGCAGCGTCATGGACCAGCGTTCCATCGAAATCGGCGGCATCCGGAACACTTCGACTAACGCCAATTTGGATGGCGTGGATTTCACGGTCGCGAATATTAATAATCCCGCCATCGCTCTGTCGCTCGATGCGCTCGACGAATTCAAGGTTCAAGTCAATTTCATGGATGCCTCGTATGGTCACGGAGCCGCCAACATCGATCTCGTCACCAAGCGCGGCACGAACCAATACCATGGCGTGGTTTACGATTTCGTTCGCAACCGGGCGTTTCAGGCCGGGCATTTTTTCCGCCCTCCTAGTGGGGAACCGCGCTTCACCTACAACCAGTTCGGCGCAAATATCGGCGGCCCAATCCGCAAAGACAAGACCTTCTTTTTCGGAAATTACGAAGGACGCCGCCGCAGCCAGGGAGATATATTGCAGGGCATCGTCCCTACTCCAGCCATGCTGAGCGGAGATTTCTCCGGAACGGGCAAGACCATCAAAGATCCGTTGACGGGCGTGGCCTTTCCCGGCGGCATCATTCCCGCAAGCCGCTTCGATCCGATCTCGAAGCAGCTCATTCAGTATTTCCCCGCCC
>JALYXS010000116.1 GCA_030946965.1 Acidobacteriota bacterium | reverse complement strand
GGAGAAGGGCGGTGGACCATCACGGCGGCGCTCGAAGAGGCCGTGCCGGCCGAAGTGCTCGCGGCTTCGCTTTACGCACGTTTCCGCTCCCGGCAGGAACACACTTTCGCCGATAAAATGCTATCCGCGATGCGCAACAAGTTCGGCGGCCACGTGGAAGCTTCGGCGGGCGGCTAATGATCACGCTTGAGGAGAGAGCCCAAGAACAGCAGCAGGAAGAGATCAACGGAAGGCCCGCACCCCCGTGCGTGATGGTTATCTTCGGAGCGGCCGGCGATCTCACCAGCCGCAAGCTGATCCCCGCCCTTTACAATCTCGGTAAGACAAGCCTTTTGTCCAAGGAATTCGCCGTCATCGGGTTTGCCGTGGATGCACTGACGGAAGAGGAATTCCGCGAGAAGGTGAGGAAAGACATCGTCGATGCCGTCCCCGCGCCGGTAGACGAAGCCCTTTGCGGCTGGCTCATCGAGCGGATCTATTACATGGCCGCGGATTTCCGAGACGCCGGCGCATACGAAAAGCTCAAAGCTAAGCTGGCGGAAGTGGATGCGAAACACGGAACCCAAGGCAACTATTTCTTCTATCTGGCCACCGCTCCCCAATTCTTCGCCGAGATCGTGAAGCAATTAGGAGCGCGGGATCTGCAATGCGAGGAAGAGGGCCGCTGGCGGCGAGTGATTATCGAAAAACCGTTCGGCAGCGATCTGGCATCCGCGCGCGCTTTGAACGTCGATATCCGAAAAGTCCTGCGTGAAAAACAGATTTACCGGATCGATCACTATCTGGGTAAGGAAACCGTTCAGAATATTTTGGTATTCCGCTTTTCGAATGGAATCTTCGAGCCGATCTGGAATCGGCGGTACATCGATCACGTGCAGATCACCGTTTCCGAGAGTCTCGGCGTCGAGCGCCGCGGCGGCTACTACGAGCACGCCGGTGCGTTGCGCGATATGGTGCCCAATCACATTCTGCAACTGGTCTCGTTGACGGCGATGGAGCCGCCGATTTCGTTCCTCGACGATGCGGTTCGCGATGAGCAGGCGAAAATTCTGCACGCCATTCAGCCGCTGGCGCCCGAAGACGTGCTCACGCGCGCCGTTCGTGGCCAGTATGATGCGGGAACGGAAGACGGCAAACCCGTGCCGGCCTACCGTGCCGAGCCTTTAGTGGCTCCCGATTCGCAGACCGAAACCTTCGTCGCGCTGAAGCTCTCGATCGATAACTGGCGATGGGCGGATGTGCCCTTCTACCTGCGCACCGGCAAGCGCATGGCGAAGCGCGCCACCGAAATTGCGATACAATTCCGCCGCGCGCCGTTTGTCCTATTTCGCGAAACGCCGGTCGAGCGGCTCGCGCCCAATCTATTGGTTCTGCACATCCAGCCCGACGAGGGAATTTCGCTGCGTTTTGGCGCCAAGGTTCCCGGGCCGCTGGTGCGCGTCGGTCCGGTAGACATGGATTTCAAGTACGCCGACTACTTCGGCGCCGAAGCCAGCACCGGCTATGAGAGGCTGCTGTACGACTGCATGATCGGCGATGCGATCCTGTTCCAGCGCGCGGACATGGTAGAGGCGGGCTGGAGCGTAATCGCGCCAGTTCAAGATGTCTGGAAAGCGCTTCCACCGCGCAAATTTCCAAATTATGCATCGGGCAGTTGGGGACCGAAAGACGCGGACGATCTGATGAAGCGCGATGGCCGCCAGTGGAGGAAAATCGAGTAGGTACGATACAATTTAGGAATTCACTGGGAGGTCGTCCAACGGTAGGACTGCAGATTCTGGATCTGCCTATCGGGGTTCGAATCCCTGCCTCCCAGCCAAATCTTTTCTAACTCAGCAGTGCTAGTCGATCACGACTACCTCATGGTCGAGCACCGTCGCGATTTCCAGTTTCGCCCACCCTTTCTCAACCGCCGTCGCGATACTCTTGCCAGCCACTAGCATTCGAGCCGTCCGCCCGGGTACGTCTTTCTGCAATCGGACCCGCACATTCAGGGGTCCAACTGGAATCAATTCATCCATCGGCCCTCGCGACACGCCCGCGCTCGTCAGATTCACCAGATGCAAGATCAACCTGCCGTTCTGCGAATAGAGATTACAATCGATCAGTCCCGGCCCTTCCAGGTGAAGCGGGATGCTGCCGGCGGCCGCCCAGCGTACCAGATTCGCGAGAATGTTGCCGTGATCGGGAAAGCCTTCGCGTGCATAGCGGCGGTCGAGATCGGCAGGCAGAAACGCCACGCGGCCTTTGATTACGAGGCCTGGGATATTCGTTTTCGGATGCCGCATCCACGCGGTTTCGGGCGGGTAGATGGGGAATTCGGGAATGAAAGTCAGCGGCACGGTAGCGCCCGGATCGGTGGCAAGGCTTGTAAGAACTCCGCCGAACGGCACAATATCGGTCTCGTCGAACCCGTTAAGCGCGGCGTGTCTCGATCCCGTTACCGGCGGCTCGTCTCCGGCCTTTGGACCCGGCACTTGAGCGCGCAACTCGGGGCTGAGCCGAAGGTATGTGTGCAGAAATTGAGTCGCGCGCTGGCGTTCCGCGCCTGCCGTTCCTTCAAAATGAGCGCCGAACAAATCGGCTAGAGCGAAGTCGGATCGCGGCTCGCCATTCTCGTCGTAGAGGCTGGTAACACCCGTGGCGATCACCGATCCGCCGCGTTTCACGAACTCCCGGATGGCGGTCCCCTGCGCATCGGAAATCGCGGCAAGATCGGGCAGAATTAAGGCCGTTAGCGCCGCGCGTCGGTTCGCAATAGGGTTCGCAATGGGCTCCGCAATGCGATCCACATGCACCGGTAGATAGGGGATGCGCGCGCGGATCAGGGCCCGCGCGAATCCGCGATACGGCGCCTCCACCAGTTCCGCCGCATTGTCGCGCCCGTAAAAATCCGTATTGCGTTGCGACCAGACCAAGCCCACGGACGCAACCGGCGAACGATTTACCAGATAGCTTTCGTTCGCTTTGTACCAGTGCATCGCCGGTTCGGCGGTGCGATACATCCGGCGATCTTCATGGTAGGCGCCAATGTGGTGCCACCACGGCTGAATGCCGCCGGCAAAGCCTTCGAACATCCACATGCGCGCTTCCGGGGCGGGTTTGCTGGCGAGGCGAAAGGAAGTGCGTCCCCCGGCCTGATACATGGCCATGCTTTCGGGAATTAATTTTTCCCAGCCCATGATGCCGTGAATTAGTTTGCCGGTATCGGAATTCTCCTGGAAGCCCTCCGGGCCGCGCGCCTGATGATCGAGCATCAGGATATCCGCTCGCTCCCAGATTCCTTTGCAGTCGCGAAACGACCGGCTTTGCGAGGCGATAGACCCGCTGTTCATGCCGATCCACAAGCATTCCGGGCCGCCCGCCGCTTTGGTCACGCGATTGTTGAAATCCCAAATTTCGAGGCGCCTGGCGTAATTCCAATCGATCCACTTCCGGTATGCCGGATTCGCCCAATCTTTCTTCGCCGGAAGGGGGCTGCCGATTGTGTCGTGGAATTTCCGCGAGCAGTTATCGCAGTAACAAATGCTGTCTCGGCCAAGACCGCTCCAACTGTTATCTGTCAAGCCTTCCGGATGACTGCGGTCGACAATCTCGCGCATCACATCCGGGATGTACTGGTCGTAATATGGGCTGTTCACGCACGTGATGTATTTGTCGGCCGCGCGATACGGGTTACCGCTCGAGTCGCGCGCGAACCAATCCGGGTGGGCGCGGAAGAACTCTTCGGACGTGCGGTTCGAATCCATGCGCGCGAGGACCACGAGTCCGTCCGCTCGCGCCGCCCGCACCAGCTCCCCGTATAGATCGCGCCCGTTCAGAAACTCCGCCTGATGCTGCAGCGGAAATTTACTTGGATAGTAGGCCACGATTCCGCCGCCGTTCACGATGACCCCCTGAACCTCGGTGCGCTTCCAAAATTCGCGCCACCAAGGGATGTCGTAGCGCACCGGATCCTTTTCCGTGATGTTGGTCTGGCCCCAGCGATAGGTCCGTTTGTACCAGGGAGAAGGAGAAGCGGCGTCAATCGCGGCGGGGACCAGCACCGCAGCGGCGCCCCCTAAAACGAAATCGCGCCGGGTTGGTAGATGTGAGTTATCGGGCATGAACGCTCAGTTGGAGTTTACCCAACCACCGCCGGTTGTTTTTTCACTCGCCAATGTGATAACCATTCACAACAGTTCTTTAGCTTGAGGAGATTATTTTTGCGGCTCTTGCAAACCACCGTGCTCGTCTTGTTCTTCACTCTATCCGCTTACGCCCAGGAATTCCGGGGCACGGTTCAGGGCGCCGTGTCGGACCCGTCCGGCGCGGGCGTTCCGAATGTATCCGTCACTCTCAAAAACGTGGAAACCGGAATTGACCGGAACGAGACTACCGATACCACCGGCCATTACCTTTTCTCGTTCGTCGTGCCGGGCAGTTACTCGTTGACGACGAAATCGGCGGGTTTCCGCACGATCTTGCGGGATGGCGTCCAACTCAGCATCAGCGACAATCTGAAAATCGACATTGAAATGCCCCTGGGCGCGGCGTCCGACACGGTATCCGTAACTGGCGATGTGGCGGCCGTGGCATCGGAATCGTCGTCGCTCGGCTCCGTCATCAGCCAGAAAATCATTGAGGATCTGCCGCTCAAAGGCCATAGCAGCCTGTTCCTTTACATGGCGGCGGCGGGCGTGGTGGGCAACCGCTATGGTGAAGACACGCGCCCAAGCGATACGGGAACGAACGTTCTGTTTACCGCCAATGGCGCGCCGCCCGCGACGGGGGAAGTCTCCGTCGATGGCGTTTCAAACACGGTAAACGTGGGGCGCGGATTGTATCTTTCCCCGTGGGTTCCCGCCACCGACGCGGTTGGTGAAGTCAAGTTGTTGATGGGCACGCTGCCCGCCGAGTATGGACGCGCCGCGGGCGTGTTCACCAATATCGTAATCAAATCCGGCACCAACGAGCTGCATGGTTCGGCTTACGAATTTTTACGCAATTCGGCGGTGGACGCGGATCTATTTTTCCAGCGCGGACTAGGCCAGAAACTCACGCCGTACGGGGCGCACGTATATGGCGGGACCATTGGCGGCCCTATCTATATCCCTAAACTCTATGACGGGCGGAACCGGACATTTTTCTTTTTCAGTTACGAGGGCGCGCACGAAGGAAACGGCCAGGGCCCCAGCCTCAGCGTGCCTACTCAGAAGATGCGCATTGGCGATTTTTCCGAATTCAATGGCGCTATCTACAATCCGTTTTCGGTGCACGCGGTAAACGGCGCGCCGGTTCGCGACCCGCTTCCGGGTAACATCGTTCCAGCCTCCCTTCAGGACCCGGTGGCGCAAAAGATAATGAACTTTTGGCCTTTGCCGAATAACCCCAACGTTAGCGCGGTTACTCCATGGGTGAATAACTATGTACAGAGTAGTAAGTGGCCGCAGAGCCGTGGCGTGTGGGTGCTGAAGTTCGATCATAAGTTGTCCGAAAAAAATCAGATGTTCGTGCGGCTCAACGATGGCGACGCCTTCTTCAATTTCAACTACGATTTTCCAGGCATCGCGACGCCGGGGCGCAACGTCGTACACCGTCCCAACAAGGGCATCGCACTTGACGATACATATCTGATCAGTCCGAGTACGGTTCTTGATTTGCGCATTGGATACGCGTTCGGCAAGGAACAGCAGCAGCCATTCTCGGCGGGATTCGATTTAGCCTCCCTCGGCTTTCCCCAATCTTTCGCCAACGCCGTTCAGTTTAAGAATTTTCCAACGGTGTCGGTGAGCGGCTTCGAGACACTGGAAGGCGGAGTCGGTTACAAGGAACAACCAGGCTACAACTATTCATTTCAGTCGAGCCTCTCGATGCAGCGTGGCAAGCACCTTTTCAAAACCGGCGTGGAACTCAACCTATTGCGCGGTAACTTCTTGAGTAACACTTATCCTTCGGGAAACTTCTCGTTCAATCAGGCGCAATCCGGCGGACCGCGCGCCGACACGCCGTTGTCGGGATTGGCGATGGCCTCGTTCTTAATGGGCTACGCGAGCGCTGGATCCGTCGAATACGATACAGGCGTATCGCTTCAGAATTTTTACACGGGAATCTTTTTCCAGGACGACTACCGGATCACTTCGAAGCTTACCGCTAACTTAGGAGTGCGGTGGGAATATCAGACGCCCGCCACGGAGCGTTACAACCGCACCACGCGCGGTTTCGCTTACAACGTACCGAGTCCCCTACAGGTTCCCGGCCTAAATTTGAAAGGCGGATTGCTCTACGCGGGCGTGGACGGGCGGCCGCGCGGCATTTACAAATCCGACTGGAACAATTTCGGGCCCCGCGTGGGTCTGGCGTACAGTCTCAATTCGAAAACCGTTTTGCGCGCGGGTTACTCGCTCAGTTATATTGCGCTGGTCGGCATGGTTTATCCAACGGCTTACAGCAACACTACCAGCATGACGACCACGCAAGACGGCATTACGCCAAAAGACCTTTTGCGAAATCCGTTCCCAAATGGATTTCTTCCCGCGATCGGCAACTCGCAAGGGCTCGCGACTCTGATTGGCCAAAACGTTACATTTGTCGATCCATCGGATATTACGCCAAAGTTTCATAATTGGCATTTCGACGTGCAGCGCGAGATCGCGCCGCGCACGGTTGTGACCGCGTCGTATGTGGGGAGCCGCGCAATCGACATCTCCGCCGCGCCGACCGATTTTACGGGCGCGATTAATCAGAATCTAAATCAACTCGATCCGCAATACCTTTCGCTCGGCGCCGCGCTGTTGCAGCCGGTTGCCAATCCGTTCGCCGGAATTATCGCTTCCGGTTCGCTTGCTGGACCAACCGTGCCGCGTTCGCAATTGCTAAAGCCATATCCCCAATACACCGGCGTTGCGCGCCAGGCGCCCGCGTTTGGCAATTCGCATTATGAATCCGCGCAATTCCAACTGGAGAAGCGCACTTCAAGCGGCGTCACGGCGCTGATCTCCTACACTATCGCGAAGAACCTTGGCGATCTCACCAATGCGGATAACGCGTATAACCGGCAAGTCGAGAGGTCGCTCACGTCGTTCGACGTCCCGCAGCGGCTTACCGTGTCGGCGGCGTGGGACCTGCCGTTCGGGAAAGGCCGTCGCTTCGGCGCGAATACTCCGCGGCTGCTCGACTTGGCGGCGGGTGGCTGGATGCTTTCTAGCTTCGATACTTTTCAAGGAGGGGTTCCGCAGGCATTCAGTCTTTCCAAATCGACGGCCGGCGCGAATAGCGGCCGTCCGAATGCGGCCGGCGACCCCGCGGCAGGCATTGGCGGCCCCATTGTCGGCAGGCTCCGGCGCTACTTCAACACCAGCGCGTTTGCGCAGCCTGCCGATTTCACGTACGGCAACGTCAGCCCGTTTATAGGCGCCGTGCGGTCGCCGGGCATGAATAATATCGATGCGACGCTTTCGAAGGATTTCCGTTTCATCGAGCGGGCGCGCTTGCAGTTTCGCGCGTCAATGTTCAACGTGGCCAATCATCCGGTGTTCTCCGCGCCCAATACGACGTTCGGAAATGCGAATTTCGGCACGATATCGAGCCAGGCAAACATCAGCCGGCAATGGGAATTCGCCGCCAAGATCCTATTTTGAGAATCAAAGTTCCGATCGTAGCATTGTGGATTGCCTGCCGCGGACTCAACCTGAGCTACGGGGCCAG
This sequence comes from Acidobacteriota bacterium, assembly GCA_030946965.1. GTDB lineage: Bacteria > Acidobacteriota > Terriglobia > Bryobacterales > Bryobacteraceae > JALYXS01. Next base: position 69 of record JALYXS010000116.1, on the reverse strand, counting down.
CTCGTGTGAGCTGCCGTAAAACACGTCGCGCAAAAACCGCTCCACATAGAAGATCGCAATCTGGTTTCC
>JALYXS010000072.1 GCA_030946965.1 Acidobacteriota bacterium | reverse complement strand
CGCGTACCCTTGCGGCAGGGCGGCAAAATGGTTCTGTTCAAGGGCTTTCATTTTGCCCATCGCGCCACCGAACTGGCGCCGGGTGCGCGCGTGGACGCCGCGTTTTGCCTGGAACACGATTCCTACAACGGAAGCTGGTCCGCGATCCTGAAAGATCTCCGCGCTACATGATTTGAAAGAGGCGCACCTGCCCGGCCGCACCCGCGTTCATCACGCCCCAATCCGCGCCGTTCTCGACCATGTCCTTCCCAATCTTCGCGCCCGTTCCCGCAACTACAAATGTGAATCCCGCGCTTTTGAGCGCGCGGACCGCGTCGCGCCGCAGATCGATGGGATCGGCCATGGAGACGTCGGGCGCGTTCAGCAACAATCGCCACTGCCCATCCGTTCCCATGCCCTCCGCCACCATCGGTACGGAGCGGTCGCATAGCAGATCCGCGCGCGTCAACATCTGCGGATGATCGAACTCGATCTGTAGAAAATTTCCGCGCCAGCTAGTCGCGCGATTATCGTCCACCGCGAGGGGCGCTTCCCAAAGATCCGGCTTCGCGCTCAACAACCACATCGGACTATTGAATACACGATCGCCATCTGAATACAGACTCGTTTCGAACAGCATCCACTCGTTCTTCCCGAGAAATCGAATTCCGCGTAGACTCGTCTTCGCCCAATCGAATCGCAACCGGACCATGGGCCGCTTTTCCGCCGCCTCCGTAAGCGCGTCCGTTAAGGCGTCGGCCCGCGCCGTATGCCAGTGCATGGTCACGTCCCGTGTCGAATACGCCATCGCCAATGAATCCAAACAGAAGATGCGATCGGAGGACTTCGTGTTCGCCTCCACCATGCGCGCTACCTGATAATCGCCGCTATTGCGCGCCAGATAGTCCGCTTCGGGATCGATTCGCAATGCCGCTTTCCAGGGGAATCCCTCCAAACGCCACGCGAATGGGGCCTGGTAGCGAGGCATCACGGCCGGCCAGCACGCAATCGCTTGGAGCGCTACACAAGCCCATGCCAGAGGTTTCGGAAGCGCGATCGCGAGGGCCAGCGCGAAGAATGGCAGCGCGGGCATCAGGAATCGCGCACCCTTATTCCAAAACCAGGGGATCAGCGACACCAGCGCGGCGAGCCAGACAATTCGCCCGGCGCGGCTGCGAAGCGCGAGCAGCCCAAATGGCAGCAGCAGAAATGCGGGACCGGCCGCGCCTTGCAGATTGCCCTTGACCGTGTAGTCGATCGCCGCGCTTTGCCATCTGAAGCCCGCATAGTGGCGCATCGATTCGCCCAAGCGCTGGTCGGTTGAAGCGCGAAAATATGGATTGGGGAAAACACGATTGAAGAGCGGCGCAACGGGATTGCCGGTCATGACCGTGGCGCGGATCATCCATGGCGCGATCAGGAGAGCAGCGGTAGCCGACACAATCAGAGCCGGCCGAAATCGGCGCGTCGCGAGCGCTGCAACTGGGACGGCGAATAGTCCCGTGAACTTGATCGCGAAACAGAATCCGGAAGCGATTCCAGCGGCGGCCCACTGTTTCGCTAACACAAAATACAGAATCAGCAGCACGAAAAAAACCAGCCCCGCATCGGTGTAAGCCGACGTGCCACTCACGCCAACAACCGGCGCGCAAAAATAGAGAGCCGCGGCAACAAGAGCAACGCGGTCGCTCAGCTTCAGTTCGCGCCCGATAGCTCGTAATAGCGGGACCGCCGCAATTAAAAACGCGAAGTGCACCAGTTTCGCCGCGGAATGCCGTCCAAACGCGAAAGCCACGGTGAATAACATATCGAGACCTTGCGGCGCCATCTCGAAAAATCCAACGCGCCCCGGAAAACGCCCTAGCCGCACGTATTCGGATACCAGACCGAGATGGTATCCGGCGGCGTCCGACTGGATCTCCGGGGCAAGCGCGTTCACCAGATACAAAGCGCCGTAGGCCGCGAAAACGATGCATAGCGGCCAGGGGATACTCGCTCGCCGCATGTTCAACGCCGGCGGGCGCAACCAAATTACGGCGCCCAAGAGCAGAAGTCCACCCGCAAGGAACACCATCCAATTCGCCCATCCGGCCAAGAGCAGCAGGAAGACCATGCAGCTTTCAATCGCCGCGCCCAATCCGAATCGAGCCGCGGCGGGCATCGGCGTCTTCGGAAAACAGCAAGCGCCGAGCGCGTACGCCACCACGATCGGGAACAGTCCACCGAACAATATGGAGAGGAGTGGAAGGATTCTGCTAGCATACCCGCATGCAGGTTTCGGCTATCGATTTCGCCGAGTTCATCGCCCTCAACCTGCAATCCGAGGTCGATTTGAATTGGGATCTACGCGACCGCTCGCATGTGATTGCGACCTTCACCGAAAGCTCGCTGGTCGTGGAAGTCTCGTTCGAGCGGCGCGAGCCGGACGCTCCATGGCACGTCTCGTTCGATGTGCAACGCGGCGAATCCAGTGAAAGAACGCACTTAGCGTTTTATGTCTTCAACGGAGTTTTTGAGGCCGTGCGCGAGTTTCTGGAAACCCGTGAACCCGAAGCTATCGTCTTCGCGACGAAACGCGAAGGGCTGGCCCACATCTACGAAACCTATCTAGAACGCGAAAGGCCCGCGCTCGAAGCCATGGGTTACGTCGTTGGTCCGGCGGAACGGATCGATCCTTACGTCGAATACACCGTCCGCCGCGTCAAGCCGTCAAGCTGGCGAGAGAACTGAGGACTCCGGCCCTATTCCGTAGCGGAGGCTGGATTACAATGAAGCATCCAAATGATCCGTTCTAAAATGATGCAATTCCCGTTTCTTTTCGCTTCGCTTCTGGCGGCCGGCACTCTCCGCGCGGCCAGCTACACCGGCGTCATCACCGACGAGATGTGCGGCGCCGACCACAAAGCGATGGGCGGCTCGCCCGATTCCAAATGCGCTCGCGATTGCGTCAAAGATATGGGTTCGAAATACGTGCTTGCGAACGGCGATAAGGTGTACGTGTTGAGCGATCAAAAGTCGCCCGGGAAGTATGCCGGGCAGAAGGTGAAAGTCGAAGGCACGCTCGACGAAAAGACCAAGACGCTGACGGTCAAATCGATCTCCGCTGTCAAGTGAAACGTACATCCTTGAACGAAGTGCATCGCGCGAGCGGCGCGAAGATGGTCGATTTCGGCGGCTGGGACATGCCCGTCCAATACTCAGGCGTCGTGGACGAGCATCAAGCGGTAAGGCAAGCGGTGGGACTTTTCGATGTCAGCCACATGGGCGAGATCGAGGTCCGCGGGCCGGAAGCGGAAAAGTTGGTCGATTTTGCCACCACCAACGCCGTTGCCAAGTTGAATATCGGGCAGGCGCAATATTCCGGATTGCTCTACGAACACGGTGGATTCGTGGATGACATTCTGGTGCATAAGATTGCGCGGGATTGGTTCTTCATCTGCGTGAACGCGTCGAACCAGGATAAGGATTACGAGCACATTCGCTCTCTTAACCAATTTGACGCCGAGGTCGAGTTCACCAGCGATCGCTATGCCCAGTTGGCGATTCAAGGCCCGCGGGCGTTGAAGACGCTCCAAAAGCTGACCCCCATGGATCTCGGCCCGATTCGATATTACTGGTTCGCGGACGGCGCGGTTTCGGGCATTCCGGCGCGCATCGCGCGAACTGGGTACACGGGCGAAGACGGATTCGAGATCTATATCGAACCTTCCGAAGCGCCGCGAATCTGGAATGAGATTCTGGACGCGGGACGGGAATTCGGCATCAAGCCCGTCGGGCTGGGCGCGCGGAATACGCTGCGGCTCGAAGCCAAGATGGCGCTGTACGGGCATGAAATTCATGCTTCCTTGACGCCGTTCGAGGCCGATCTAGGTTGGATTGTTAAGATGGACAAGGGCGATTTCATCGGGCGCGCGGCGCTGGCGAAGCAGAAAGAAGCGGGCATTCAGCGCAAGCTGATTGGTTTCGAGATGCGCGGCCGCGGCATTGGACGCGACGGGTACGAAGTGCGAATCGCTTCGGGACGGATCGATGGTGCGCCGGCCGGGTGGGTTACCAGCGGATCGCCTTCGCCGACGCTGAATAAGAATA
>JALYXS010000035.1 GCA_030946965.1 Acidobacteriota bacterium | reverse complement strand
CAATTTCATCCGGAAAAATCGGGGCCGATCGGCTTGCGGATCGTCCGAAATTTCGTGGAACTCTAGGCGATAGATTTCGCAATGCTCGCAAAGCGCATCATTCCCTGTCTCGACGTTACTGCCGGGCGCGTCGTGAAAGGCGTCAATTTCGTTAACCTGCGGGACGCCGGCGACCCCGTTGAACTTGCCGAACGCTACAATCGCGATGGCGCGGACGAGCTCGTCTTCCTCGATATCACCGCCTCGAGCGACGCCCGCGCCATCATGGCCGACGTCGTCGCCCGCACCGCGCGCAAGGTTTTTATACCGCTTACGGTCGGCGGGGGGATCCGTTCGGTTGCCGATGCGAGGCAAATTCTTCTCTCCGGCGCGGATAAAGTTTCGGTCAATACGGCCGCGATTCGCCGCCCCGAACTCATCACCGAGCTGAGCCGGGAATTCGGCGCGCAAGCGGTAGTGCTCGCCATCGATGCGCGGCGCCGCGTCACCAGCGCGCCGGGTGCATGGGGCGCATGGAACGTCTACACGCGCGGCGGCCGCGACGACGAAGGTATCGACGTCGTGGAATGGGCGGCGCGCGGCGAAGAGCTGGGCGCGGGTGAAATTCTGTTGACGTCGATGGATACCGATGGCGTCCAGGAAGGTTTCGATTGCGAGCTCACGCGCGCCGTCTCGCGAGCCACGCGTATCCCTATCATCGCTTCGGGCGGGGCTGGGAAGCCGGAAGATTTCACGCGGGTGTTGACCCACGGCGAAGCCGATGCCGCTCTCGCCGCTTCCATTTTTCACTACGGGACTTACACCGTGGAGCAACTGAAAACGCATCTGGATCGAGCGGGCATTCCCGTTCGGAAAACAACATGATTATCCCGTGCATCGACTTGATGGACGGCAAAGTCGTCCAACTGGTGCAAGGCCGCGATAAGGCGCTCGAAGGCGGCGCGCCCCTGGAAATGCTGCGCAAATTCGCCGCGTTTCCGGAGATTCAAGTGATCGATTTGGATGCGGCGATTGGCAAGGGCGCGAATGACGAGCTGGTTCAACTGTTGGCTTCGCGTGCCGTGACCCGCGTGGGTGGCGGCGTGCGTTCGATCGAGCGCGCGCGGACGCTCGTGGATCAGGGGGCGCGCAAAATCATAGTCGGCACGGCTGCCTTCGATGCGACGGGACCGAACCGCGAGTTTCTGCAAGCGCTTTCGAATGCAATCGGCAAAGATCGATTAATCGTCGCCCTCGATTCGAAACACGGCAAGATTGTGGTCAAGGGCTGGCGCGAGGCGATGTCTTTCTCGGCCGAGGATGTTATCCGATCGCTGGAGCCGTACTGCTCGGGATTTCTTTGCACCTATGTGGACAAAGAAGGCATGATGCAGGGAACCGATCTCGATTGGTTCCGGCGCTTGAGACAGGCCACGCAGTTGGAGCTGACGGCGGCGGGCGGCATCACCACCATTGAGGATATTCGCGCGTTGCAGGATCTCAATATCCACGCGGCGTTGGGAATGGCGATCTACACGGGCCGCCTAAAGCTCGAAGATTTGGCGTGAATTTGTGCCCCAAGACCTACCCCGCGCACACCGCGAGCAACCGCGCGCTAAGCTCGTCCGCCTTCCGCGCCTCCAGCTTGCCGCCGCCATCTGTTACATAAAACACATCGATTGCCTTGTGCGATTCCGTGTCGATCAGAACCACCTCAATGCTGCAATCGGCCGACGAAATCGCCGACGCCAATTCGTATAGGAGCCCGGGACGATCCTCCGCGACAATCTGAATCAGCGTAGCCGTTTCCGACGTTTTGCCATCCACCGAAACGCGCGGCGCCAGCCGTTCCCGCTTACTCGGCGCAACGAATTTTGGGCGGCTCTTCAGAAGCTGTGGCACGTCCACTTGATTCAGCACCGCCTTCCGGACTACGCCTTGCAACCGATCCAATTCGGACGGGTTCAGATCCAGATTGCGTAGCGGATCGGCAAATGTGAACGCGTCGAGCACCATGCCGTGCGAATTCGCGAACGCTTCGGCTTTCAAGATATTCATTCCGAAACTCGAGATCG
>JALYXS010000034.1 GCA_030946965.1 Acidobacteriota bacterium | reverse complement strand
CGGGGGCGGAGGTTTCGGGTCCCGGAGTTACTCCGGCGGGGGCCGCGGATACTCTGGCGGTTTCGGGGCGCGAAGCTATGGCGGTGGTTATAACCGCGGTTACGGTCGCGGTGATGGCGGTTATCGTGGCTACGGTGGATATGGATACGGCGGCGGCTACGGTTACCGGTCTTACTACCGTTCTCCTTGGCGCGGTTTCGGATGGGGTCTTGGGATTGGTCTTGGATTGTCCTATGGGCAGGATTATTATGGCGACGGTTACGGCTATGGATACGGTTACAATCCTTACTATGCGTACGACCCGTACGCGTACTCCCCGTATAGCTACTATGCTCCCGCGCCCTTAATTGTGCCACGCGCACGCATTTACATCGGGGGAGGCGGTTGGCGTCGCTTCGGCGGTTACTAAGCGCCGCTTCCGGCCAATTAAGGAGCACTCATGCGTTTTAAGGGTAAAGTGTGCATTGTTACCGGCGGAGGTTCCGGAATCGGAAAGGCCAGTTGCGCGCGCTTCGCACGGGAGGGCGGAAAGGTAGTAGTCATCGACTTAAACGAACAACACGGCAACGAAACCGTCCAGGAAATCGTTCAAGCGAAGGGAGAAGCCATTTTCGCGAAATGCGACGTGGGCAACCCCGACGAAATCAAGGCCGCGATTCAGACAACGGTGCATAAATGGGGCAAAATCGACGTCGTCGTAAACGATGCGGCGATGATGACCTTTAAGCCTATAGTCGACTTGCCCGACGACGATTTCGACAAGGTTCTCAACGTCAACCTCCGCTCGGTTTTCCTCTTCTGTAAATACTCGGTACCGCACATGCCGGAGGGTAGCGCGATCGTCAACATCAGTTCGGTCCATGCTTATGAAACGACGAAGAACGTCGTCCCTTACGCTACTTCAAAGGGCGGCATGGAAGCGTTTACGCGAGGGTTTGCCGAAGAGCTTGCCGCAAAGAAAATTCGGATTAATTGCGTTTCTCCAGGGGCCGTGGACACCCCCATGCTCTGGAATAATCCGAACGTTAAGAGCGGAGTAGAGAAAATAACGGGCGCGGTTGGCAAACCCGAAGACATAGCGGCGGCCGTTTGCTTTCTCGCGGCGGACGAAGCGCGCTTCATTACTGGAACGAACCTGACCGTCGATGGCGGCCGCTTGGATATTCTTCCTTAGGGAGCGAAGCACATGTCGGAGTTCATGTTTGCCACCGGTATTGAGAATAGTTATCCCACGATCGAATGGAAAAGGAAGAAGGTCCGGCAAGACGAGCTAGCTAAGACGAAGCATTACGAACGGTGGCAGGACGATTTTCGCAATCTGAAAGAGTTAGGCATCGAGTATCTCCGTTATGGGCCGCCTTACTTTTCGGCCAACACCGGCCCGGGAAAATACGATTGGGGTTTCACCGATGAAACCTTTCGCGCGCTGCACGATCAAAAAGTCGAACTCATTGTGGATCTATGTCATTTTGGCGTGCCAGATTGGATCGGGGATTTTCAGAATCCCGACTGGCCGAAGTTATTCGTCGAGTACGTGAAGGCTTTCGCCAAACGATTCCCCTGGGTCCGGTTCTATACGCCGGTGAACGAGATCTTCATCGCCGCCACGTTCTCGGCGCAGTTCGGATGGTGGAACGAACGGCTGAAAACGGATCGTGCGTTCGTGACGGCGCTCAAGCATCTCTGCCAGGCGAACCTTTTGGCAATGCACGCCATTTTGAAGCAGCGTCCCGACGCCATTTTCATCCAGAGCGAATCGACGCAGTATTTTCATCCGGAAGATCCGGATTGCGAAGACGCCGCGCGCCGGTACAACGAAAAACGTTTTCTCTCGTTCGATCTGACATACGGCAATCACGTCAACGCGACCATATATGAGTACTTGCTTGACAATGGCATGACGCGCGACGAGTATCACTGGTTTCTGTCGCATCATTTACGCTCCCGTTGCGTGATGGGCAATGATTACTATGAGACCAACGAAAATCTGGTTCATGCCGATGGCAGTATCTCGTTATCCGGCGAAATCTTCGGCTATTATCCGATTACTCACCAATATTTTTCCCGTTATGGCCTACCGGTGATGCACACCGAGACAAACTACACCGACCCGGATGCGATCACCTGGCTTTACAAGGAGTGGTCGAACGTACACCGCCTAAGACAGGACGGCGTCCCGATTCTCGGTTTCACCTGGTACAGCCTCCAGGACCAGGTGGACTGGGATACGGGACTACGCGAGAATAACGGCACGGTCAACGCTCTTGGCCTTTGCGACTTGGACCGCAACATACGGCCCGTCGGTCATGCCTACAAAAAGTTGATTAGTCAATGGCGCGAGGCGCTTACTACCGAGAGTAATGTGTTAGGCATCTGCCCATGACGAATTTCGAAATCATGACGCTAGCAACTTCGCTATAAGCGCCGTCCGGTCCGCGATCCTCTCCACGAGCAAGCTTTCGTTCAGAGCGTGCGCGCCTTCGCCGACGGCCCCAATTCCATCGAGGGTGGGCACGCCCAGCGCGGCTGTGTAGTTGCCATCAGAACCGCCCCCCGTCGCCGATTCCTCTAGCTCCACGCCGATTTCCCGCCCTAGCTCTCGCGCTTTCTTAAAGAGCGCAACGATCCCCGCTGCGCGTTCCATGGGGGGCCGGTTCAGGCCGCCCGAAACTTCTACAGCGCAGCGGCGGTCAAACGGTTTGAGCGATTGGAATTTCCGATCCAGCGCGGCCGCATCCGTCGAGCGCCGCACGCGGATATCCACATGCGCCTCCGCTTCCGCCGCAATCACGTTCGAGCGCGTGCCGCCCGAAATCACTCCCGGATTCACCGTAATCCCGCGCTCCTCATGCGTGAAGCCGGCGATCTTATCAATCTGCTTTGCGAGTTCGACAATCGCGCTTGCCCCGGCGCTGAAATCGACCCCCGCGTGCGACGCGCGCCCAAGCACCTTCACGCGGTAATCTCCGACCCCTTTCCGCGCCGTCTTCAGCTTGCCGGCCAATCCAGCGCCTGGTTCCAACACTAAAACCGTATGGCTCAACCGGGCTTGTTTCTCCGTCAATTCGCGAGACGAATGGCTGCCGAGTTCTTCATCCGAGTTCAACTGGAGCACGACTTTACTGGCTACCGGAATGTCCAGTTCGCGCAACGCCGCCACCGCAAAAAAGAAGAATGCGATGCCCCCCTTCATATCCAAAACCCCGGGTCCCCATAGCCTTCCATCGCGCTCTTGAAAGGGCATGTGCGCCAGGGTTCCGAGCGGCCATACGGTATCGGAATGGCCCAGCGCCAGAACCTGCCCGCTCTTCTTACTCCCGGGCAATTGGAATTCGCAGAGCAGATGATTTCCGAAACGTCCGCCTGGAACGGATTTCACTCTTGCGACCGGCGCGGCCCAGCCGCTGAACAGTTCCACGAAGCGGTTCACCGCCCGCGGATTGTCACTCGGAGATTCGCACTCGACCATCGCGCGAATCATCGCGACGAGTTGCGGCCGATGCGACTGCACCCACGTCAGCAGGGGATCGGAATTCATATATGCTTCGGCTATAATAGCCCTTCCCATGCCTATTCCGGATGTCGTTCTGGACATAAACCAGATTCGCCAGATTCTGCCTCACCGTTACCCCATGCTGCTGGTGGATCGAATTGTGGAATTGGACCGGGATCGAATCGTGGGCATAAAAAACGTGACCGGGAACGAGCCATTCTTCGCCGGCCACTTTCCGGATTTCCCCGTGATGCCGGGCGTGCTGATCGTCGAAGCACTGGCCCAAACCGGCGGAGTATTGATACTTGGGGCCATTCCAGATCGCGCGAGCAAGCTGGTTTTCCTCGTATCTGTCGATCGCGCGCGTTTCCGAAAGCCCGTGGTGCCCGGCGACCAACTGCGGCTCGAGTTGACGGTGATCAAGCGGAAGGGCACCGTGGCGAAGATGGA
>JALYXS010000021.1 GCA_030946965.1 Acidobacteriota bacterium | reverse complement strand
ATTGGTCCAGAGCGCCGTTAAACCGAATACCCAAGCCACATGCCGAAACCGTAGCGGCCCCTCAAACGATTCCGCGAACATCACGATTGCCAGCAAGAATATCCAACTGAAAACATGCGGTCTGGCGAGCCAGTGAATATTCGAGGTCGAAAGCATGGGAGCTGCAAACGCGCAGGCGATTAAAAAATTCCCTCCGGCAAGCCAGTTCAGGCGGAACCACAGCCAGACGCCGACTGCGATTGCCGATCCGTAAAGCATCGCTACGCCCGTCAAACCCCAAAGCTCATGAACCGCCCCCATTACCACGTCCGAGCCCCACTCCCACGCAAACCACGGCTGGCCCTCCCGTGTGAAAGAGTACGGATCCGCGCGCGGCAACTCTCCGGACCGCCAGATCGATTCGCCCGCGCGAATGTGCCAACCGGTATCGGAATCGCGGAACAGTTTCTGGTAGCCCTCGAAGAGGAACAGGCAGTAGAACAACGAAATCGCCGCCGCGACGAACGCCAGATCGGGCACAAGCCAACGCCGGACGCCGCTCACTGGGCGCTCCGATCCGTGCAAAGTCCAGAAAACGCTCGCGGCGAAAACGTTATTGCGCCGGCGCGCCGATGCTCGAAAGGTCGCCAGTGATGCTGGAATACAGACTCACGACGCCTTGCGAAAGCTGATTCACCGTGGTAATCAGCGCCAGCCCAACCGCGGCGACAATCAGCGCGTATTCGACCAGATCCTGGCCCTGTTCTTCCTTCAGTAAACGAATGAGTATGGTTTTCATTATCTTCTCCAATCGAAATCTTTGATCAGCGGCTCGCGGTTTGCTCCCGTTCCTGTACCGCCTCCGCGCGCTGTTCCACGCGGCGCCGGAGGATGCGAAACTTTGCCCATCCCGTTTTCACCGGCTTTGCGGGAACCGAGGCAGACTTCCCGTCCAGAGCGGCGACAAGTTTCAGGTTGTTCAGGGCGGCGGGATGGATACGATTATATCCCAAGGCGAGCTCCAATTCTTTCCGCGCTTCCGCATATTGCCGCCGCTCGATCAAGAGCGCCCCCAGGTTGTTGTGGGCGGTCGCCGGGTCGCTCACCGATTGCCAGTTCAAGATGGCGTCCTTGGAATCGGCGTTTGGATTTGCGGCCAAAGCCGTACCCAAATTGTTGCGGGCGATCCGCGAATCCGGTTTCAGCCTCAGCGCCGCGCGAAACTCTTCCACCGCTGCGTCGTTCTTTTTCTGCATCATCAGGCAGTAGCCGAGGTTGTTGTGTAGATCGTCGCGACCGGGCGCGAGAGTCAGGGCCGAGCGGTGCGCTATCTCGCCTTGATTCCATTGACCGGCTTCATCGCGCAGAATGCCAAGCCAGGAAACATAGTTAGCGGATTTTTGAGGATGCGCTTGCAGGTAGCGGTCGAGAGTGTTGGCCCCTTCAGCCGGCATCCCGGAGGCACGAAGCTCTTTAGCGAGAAGCAGTTGCGTTTCCGCCGAGTCCGGAAAGCGCGCCGCGGCCAGCCGGAGGTGCTCGATCGCCAACTCGGGATACCCTCGCTGCCGGTAAGCTTTGGCTAACTCTAGCCGGGGCGTGAGTTCCTCGGGATGGGCAATCACGCGATAACGTAAAGACTTGACCAGGACATCCCCCTCGCCCGCGTCTACCGCATTAGTGATTTGGCGGTCGAAGGCCGTCACTGGGGCTGTCACCGGAACAGCGGGAATGGCCGCGATTTTAGGCTGATGAACACAAGAACATAGCAGCAGCGCTGTCGCCAGAAAACCACAACAACGGATAGAAAGAAGGGGCATGGCGGCGGATTCAGTGCGATTCTGCGGATAATTTCTGAAAATCCAATTGATCGCCCGATTCCGTCTCGGTAAGCGCGATGGTACCGGCGGGTAGTTCTAGTACGGAATGCGCCGGTAAACATATTGCCATGCGCCGAGGCGCCATGCCGGCGCGCGCTTTTCGGATCTTTTTTGAACGGTCCAAGAACAATACGTCGATCGGAAATTTCATACCGAAACTATGAACGGCTTCGCAAGGAACGATCCACAATCCCTCGCCGGGCTTGAGACTGGCGTGTTTGAGCAAGCCAACCCGGCGTTTCGCGCTCGTATCCGCCATGTCGGCGGAGCTGGCGAGAATGGTATTGCGGGTTCGATTCCGCACCAAAATTTTCAATTTCATGTTTATAACACGAAAATCGAACTTTGGTTGCGCCGCCCCGAGTTCTTGTGGGGCAGACACGAGTGTCCGCGCCACATGAAACTCCGCGCCGCGCAACCAAAGTTCGATTTTCGTGTTATAAACATGAAATTGAAAATTTTGGTGCGGAATCGAACCCGCAATACCATTCTCG
>JALYXS010000554.1 GCA_030946965.1 Acidobacteriota bacterium | reverse complement strand
GGTTGCGCGCGCAGCACTTCGGTCATGCGATCCTTCGCGCGCGCCTGAATCCAATCCGCGACCGGCTCGGCGACTATTTTGACTTCGGGAAATTTCTTGAAAACTTCGCGCGCGCCGGCGTCGCGGTTGATTTCTCCCTCGACGCCCAGGAGGCCGCGCATCTGCACAATGTTGCCTTTGGGACGCCCGTACTTCCTGGTCAGCGCGTCCACTATGAACTGCCCGGCCTTGCGTCCGATCGCGACATTGTCACTGTGGATATAAGTTGTATAGTTCGGCTGCAGAATGTCGCGTTCGAGACAGATGACCGGTATCTTCGCCTCTATCGCCTGGCCCATGATCGCCGTCAACGCCGCGCGCTCGTTGGGCGCGACAATCAACAGATCCGGCTTTTGACGGATGAATGTCTCGATCTGCGCGACCTGTTTGCTATTGTCCTGTTGAGCGTCGGAAATAACCAGCTTCACGCCGGGCGATTGCGCGAACAGCTTGGTCATGAGAGCGTTCTGCGCGGCGCGGTACGGCTCCGCGTCGTTCGCCTGGCTAAATGCAACGAAGTGCGTTGCAGAATTGGATCGATTGCCACAACTGCACGGCGCGAGGCAAATCAGGATAGTTCCAGCGATCCGTTGGATAAGCATCTGTACGATTATCAATCCGAACTCCGCTGCCGCTGGACCGCCACGGCGAGCACGATGATCACGGCCTTGATCATCATCTCGACATTACTATCCACGTTGTTCAGCCGCAGCATATTGGTGAGGACGCCCATGATGAGCGTCCCGATAATCGTTCCCGAGATCGAGCCTTTGCCGCCCGCGAGCCTAGTTCCGCCGATGACAACCGCCGCGATCGCGTCCAATTCATAAGCGACTCCCGCGTTAGGATTGCCCTGGTGATTCTCGGCCGCGTAGAGCACGCCGGCGAATCCCGACAGCAGCCCGCAAAGCGTGTAGACCCAAACCTGGACCGTGCGAATGGGGAGTCCCGCGTACTTCGCGGCAGTTTCGTTGTCGCCGACGGCGCGCACGTACCGCCCGAAAACGGTCTTGACGAGAATAATCCAGAAGACCGCCGCGAGAAACGCGTACGATCCAATCACCACGCCCTTTTGCCGGAAGATCGATGCGAAACCGGCGGCCACGTCGCGACCGAATCCGATATCGATATTGGCATTGCCCGAGAGCCACTTCGCCAAGCCGCGAACGCCGATCATGGCCGCCAGCGTGACGATAAACGGTTGGATGCGCAGGGTCGCGATCACGATACCGTTGACCGCGCCAACGAGAGCGGCCGCGGCCAGCGCGGCGAGCATAGCCACCAAGAGATGAGCGGAAAAGCCGAGTTGCGGCCACGCTTTAGTCAGAAACATCGCAACCAGGGACGTCGAGAGCGCAAGCGTGCTGCCAACGCTCAGGTCAATGCCGCCGGTAAGGATGACTAAGGTCATGGCGAGCGAAATGATTCCGATCAGCGAGACCTGCCGCAGAATGTCGGTAAGATTCCCGCCTTGTAGAAAGATTCGGGAGCCATCGGATGCCGTGGGGCTTAGAACGATCGCGAGGAAGACGATTCCGGCCAATCCAAAGAGGCTTTGAAACCGGACGATCTGGCGAAGAACGCGCGTCATGTTGCCGTGGTCGCGGCAGTGGTCGCGGCAGTCATGATCGAATCCTGCGTGGCGTCCGCCGCGTCGAATTCCCCGGTCAGGCGCCCCTGGTTCAGCACCAGAATCCGATCGCAGCAACGCAGCAGTTCGGGCAATTCTGAACTCACGAAGATAACTCCCTTGCCACTGGCGGCGAGCTCGTCGACGATGCGGTAGATGTCCTGCTTCGCGCCTACGTCGATGCCGCGCGCGGGATCGTCCAGAAACAAGACGTCGGGATTCACCAGCAGCCATCGGGCCAGCAACGCTTTTTGCTGATTTCCTCCGCTGAGGCTGCTCACGTCCGCCGAGGCGCTGGAATAACGCAGCGCTAGTTTCTCCGCTAGCGGGAGCAGGGCCGCGCGCTCTCGTTCCCGCCGCACAAACCCCCACGGCGCAAACCGGCTAACGGCCGCCATCGTGGCATTTTCGAGAACACTCATCTGCATCATCAGACCTTGCAGTTTACGATCTTCGGGAACGAGTCCGATGCGGTCCCCTTTCAGACGAATGTGTCCGCCCTGGACAGAATCCAATCCAAACAACGCCGCCCCCAATTCGCTCCGGCCGGAGCCTACAAGCCCCGCGACTCCCAACACTTCTCCGCGCCGCAACGCGAAAGAGATGCCGCGGAGCTTTCCCGTGGTCAGATTTTCCACGGAAAGCACAACCTCACCTGGGCGCCGCGGAGTGTGTGCCGGCTGCATCAGCTCGCGGCCCACCATCATGTGAATCACCTCGTCCATGCCGGTTGCCAGTGTTTCGCGCGTACCAACGGTCGCCCCATCGCGCAGCACGGTGATGCGGTCGCAAATTCTAAAAATCTCGTCCATCTTGTGCGACACGTAAACGATCGAAACACCGCTCGCTTTCAGGCCGACAATCAAACGGAACAGCCGTTCGGCGGCATCGTCGAACAGGGAACTGGTCGGCTCGTCCATCAAAATGACCCGCGCGTTCATGCTCAGCGCGCGCGCGATGGCGACCAACTGCCTTTGTCCGACCGAGAGCGATGCGACCAGCGTGGTTGGCTGGCATTCCAGGCCCACTTGCTCGAGAAACGGGCGGCAAAACGCATTCGACGCTCTTGCATTCACGAACGCGCGCTCGCGGAAATGCAAGTTCCCGGTCACGATGTTTTCGGCCACGCTCAGGTTAGGAAACAGGTCGAGTTCCTGATAGATAATTCCGATTCCGAGCCGCTGGGCATCGAGCGGACTCGCGATGGCGGCGTTCTTGCCGTCGATTTCAATGCTCCCCGCGCCGGGCTTTATAGCGCCCGCCAAAATCTTCGATAGCGTGCTCTTTCCGGCGCCATTTTCGCCCATTAGCGCGTGGATTTCGCCGGCGTGGAGCGTGAAATGAGCTTCTTTAAGCGCGTATACGCCGCCGTAGTGCTTGCTAATTCCATGCGCGCGCAGCAGGTCCGCCACTCATATACGGTAAGCTATCTTCTGTAATTGTGAGAACAGGTCGAGCGGCAAGCCTTCTATTTTTCGCAACCCTGACCACCTTTGCGGACGATCTTTCGGTCGTCGCGAACGTCGAACACCAGCCGCTTGCGGCACAAGCCAAACGCATTGTCGAGACACTGGATTATCTGGGCGAACCGCTGCCCGCGGCAGAGGCCGAACGGCTTCGCGCCGCTGCTTCCGTCCAGCAGATTCAAGCGGTACTCGACCGGCGTTGCCTGATTCACGTGGAGATCAACCCCGAGGGCCGCGTCAAGGCAGCGGAAGGGCCCGCCGCGCCCGAGCTGCTGCAAAACGGATGGCGCACGTTTCTGATCAAGGTCGAAAATCAGGCGGGCATTACTCC
>JALYXS010000701.1 GCA_030946965.1 Acidobacteriota bacterium | reverse complement strand
CACTGAGAAACGCTCCGAGCGGCACGTCGGCCATCAGGCGAATGCGGACGGATTCGTCAAACACATGCCGGATCTGCTCAGCCATTTGCCCTTCGGTGACGCCTTCCGGAGGCTCTTCGGCAGGCTGCGGGAGACGCCAGTAATAGCCCTGCTGAGTGTTTCCCGCCGCGTCGATTTTCATCCACGATCCGGGGGGAACTTTGCGGATGGCTTTGAAAGCGCTCCAGGGTTCCGGGATGTAGGTGAACTGAAAATAGAGCTTGAGCGCTTCGTTATCCGGTTCGGTGGGAACGCCGGCGGCGCGCAGGCATTTGAGCTCGCTGCCGAAGTAGAAGCCGGTGGGGAGGGACGCGTAGTGGAGCGGCTTTTTTCCGAAGCGGTCTCGGACCAGTAAGAGCGACCGGGCGTGCGCATCCCAAATGGCGTAGGCGAACATGCCGCGCAGCTTGGCGATGCCGTCCACGCCCTCTTCTTCGTATAAGTGGACCAGCGTTTCGGTGTCGCTATTGGTGCGGAAGCGGTGGCCGCGAGCGATCAGATCTTGGCGCAGCTCCTGGTAATTGTAAATTTCCCCGTTGAAGACCACCCAAACGGATCCGTCTTCGTTCGAGATGGGCTGATGCCCCGTGCTCAGGTCGATGATGCTGAGGCGGCGCATCCCGAGCGCGCAGGGACCGTCGAGGTGATAGCCTTCGTCATCGGGGCCGCGATGCCGGATCTGGTCGCACATCGAGCGAACCACGGGCAGTTCGGCGCGGCCGCCGAGCACCACATACCCTGCTACTCCACACATTATTTGAAAAGGATATCCGTTGAGTTCATTATGGCAAACGGACGGGCTGGCGCAGGGCTGGTCAGCTTGCCAGGAAGGCTAAAAGCGTGTTGACGACGGCTTGGCCACGCATGAAGCGATTGTACGCTAGCTTCCGATAAGCCGCCGCTTATCGGAAGTCAGGATCACAGCCCCCCTATTGTGATAGCTTTCTCTTGAGATGGCCAGGGACCGGGACCAATCAGGCTAACAAGAGATCGACGCACTGTTCCTTTTTCAGTGAAGCATCTAAAGCAAGCAAAAATTGATGACTGATTTTGTATGAGTTATATTGCCACAAAACAACACGTCGCAAATCGAGGTATTCCGCCAGACGACTTTCTTGATCAACTCGTGGCTTGGGGTAAACAGGCCCCCGACGAGATATTTGCGCCCAACACTCACAGCGACGTGTATTCCAGTGTGTTCAACTCGCTCGGTCCGTGGCAGGGTATTACACACCGCCGCGCTGTCATGTTGGAAGTGATGCGCGTGCTCGCTGGCTTTGAGTCGTCGTGGAACTGGAACGAAGGACGCGACACAACCAACCCAACTTCGGTCACACCGGACACGATCGAGGCTGGAGCCTGGCAGGTGAGCGCGAACTCAATGAACTTTGGCCAGGAACTCAAAGATCTCGTGCTCGCGAATGTCGGCACGCTGGACGGGAACGCATTCCAGAAAGCAATGAAAGAAAATCATTCTCTGGCGATGGAGTATATCGCCCGGTTGCTGCGCCGAACCACACACCACAATGGCCCTGTCCTTCGACATGAAATTGATCCGTGGCTGCGTCAGAATGCAGTTGGGGAGCTTCAAGGATTGATGTGACGTGAGTTTCGTAACTGGCTGCCCAAACTTCCTCAGAGACTTTCGCCGGTGAATATCAAGTTGTCCATAACCAGTGGCAACGCCGTCCCGCCGTTAGAGCAGAGCCCTGGGTTCGAGGACACCGGCGAGCTGATTGGCCGCTGCTTCCCACACCCTTGCGAAATCCTGAAGATCCGTTCAATCTGTGGTCGGAATATGATGCGAGACAAGTTTCAACGTCGCGGCGCTCAACTCATCGGCCCTGGAAGTAGTGCTTTCTGAAATGCTCACCTGGCGTGAAATCATCCTGGCCGGTGAGAAACCAAAGAAGAGAGGAGGACCTAAAAACCTCCCTGGCGGGAGGGAGAAGTTTTCGCTCGCGACGGTTTGGATCAAATGCCGTCCGTCTTTTTTCTGTACCACTTAACGTACAAAATTCCCAGAATGGTCGCGGCTGTCCTGCCAAAGGTCCCAGTTGGCTCGGAAGAGCGTCTCGATGTCTTCGAACGCAAAGAATGTCATCCTGAAGGAGGAACTCGCATGGCGAACAAGCAAACACCTATTCTAAACAAAGCGGCCTCAGCCGCCGCTTCGGATGATTCACTACACGTCGTTCTGGAATTAAAAGAGATGGACAAGAGGCCCACTCCAGCTACGGCATCTCGTGCGGAGCAGATTCAACTCACCAAGCAATTCTTCGCTCAGCACATCCAACCACTCAAAGAAAAGATCGCAAGCCTGGGCGGAAAAGTGCTGAATGAGGCATGGCTCAATTCGACCATCTCGGCTCTCGTGCCGAAGCATAGACTTAAAGAGTTGGAACAAGATGAGCGCGTGCAGTCGATCGATCTGCCGCGCGCAATCGAGCGGGAGTAACCACTAAATGATCAACAATCCTGCGCCCGTATCCGCCGCTGTGCCTCCAGCGATTGCAACGCATTTACCGAGCAGAGCCGTCTTCACTTGATCGGGCGTGAGATGCGGATTTTGCTCCAACAACAGCGCAATTGCGCCTACTACGTGAGGAGCGGCAAAGCTGGTGCCCACGCCGATGGCACCTGTTCCTCCCCCAACTAGAAGACTGTTAATCTCATCTCCCCCAAATGCACCGCCAGGAGTAACAAAGTCCGGCCCCGCCTTGGCGGCAGCCGGGCCGCGGCTCGAATAATCCTGCAGAGCTTTTCCTTTGCGGTCTGTCGCACCGACGACGATCACGCCACGAGCATCGGCGGGCGAGGTCATGGTTCCCGTGCCGGGTCCTTTGTTACCCGCGCTTTTAACGATGATCAACCCTAGATCCCACGCCCGGTTGAATGCCCGAGCCTCGCGCGAGTTTCCGTCCGTTGCGGGACCGACTCCCCAGGAACAATTCGCGATAGCGATCCCATCTTCCACCGCCTGTTGAATCGCGAGCGTCGCATCGAAGTCGGACCCTTGGTCCGCCTCGTTGGTGGCGAAAACTTTGTAACTGGCAATTTTAGCGCCAGGCGCCATGCCCTTAAACTTCGAATCGGCGCTTGCGATGATTCCCGCCACGCCCGTGCCGTGCTTGTCTGGATGACCCCAGGCTTCTTTCGTGTAGTTCTTCTTCAGCAGCACACGCCCCTTGAGCGCCGTTTGAGTCGCATCCACTTCGCCATCGATGACGGCGATAAGAATATCTTTACCCGTAACACTGTTCGATGCGCGGAACTTAAGCGCGCCAATGGTAACAGCCGTAATGTTGATCTCCTGAGCCAGCGCTCGAGGAATGCCTATGCGTTTAACCTTTGGATCTCCTGCGAAATCGGCTATAGTCTTCGGAGGCGCGAGGGCCCTAATCGTTCCGTTTAGCCAGCACACGTCAGTGGCCGAGCCTAAGTCTTGAGCGCTCTCGCGCATTCGAGTGACGGTCGTGACAAGCTTCTTCTCAAGATCGGAGCGTATGACGGAGATCGCCGCGTAGAACGAGTCCCGAAGGCCGCCGGCCCGCTGGATGCGGGAGCCCGGGGACAGGGTGACCGATTCGCGCGTATTCGCGGCAGGAGCAGGCGCTGGAACTTCATCTGGCGCATCCATCTCCAGTACCACCATCTGCTCGGAAGGAGCGGCCGACTCGCGCATCGTCGCATACATGCGAATGTCGAGCGCCTGAATCAGACGATCCGATGCCTTCTCTGCGAAGTCTTTGCCAAAAAGATCCGAGCATCGTTTACGAGACTCCGCGCTCGCCGACTTCACCAAAACGGCCGGCGCAGCGCGCATGGGCGCCACAACTTCGGCGGCCCTTTTGGCGACGCCGCCGATGTACGTCGCTATGTCTGCGGGGCTCAGGCCCGGCTCGTCAGGAATCTTCGCGATAGCCGCGGACGTGCCGGGAACAAGAAAGTCCAGGCTTTTCTTGAATGCCCGGAACGACTTCTTGTCCTTCAGGCCGATCTTGGAATTGGAGAACGGCACGTCCATCAGCTTCTCAGCCGCCACCGAGTCCAGCTTGGTAGTCGCGGCCAGAGCTGCGGCCACGGTCTTTGCGCCACTTGATGTGGAGGCTTGCTTCTGCGCTTCCTTGAGCAGCTTCTTTATATAGGTTTTGGTGTTCACTGATTATCCTTCGATTCCCACAAGAATCCGAACTGAAAGCTTTTAACACGCGCGAACACGGGGGGCAAGCTGCCGCGATTGTAGGAGAGCTTCAGCCCGTAGCGCCCTTTGTCCGATTCGCCCAAGTACACCTTGAGGTCCAACTGGCCGTAGGCCCGCACACCCTTTCCGGTGCGCGTGATGGCCTTGGCTTTGGAGTCCCACATAGCTTCGTTCAAGAAAATGTTCCGAACTACGCCGTCGCCCGAAAGCTCCACGCGCTTGAACAGGCCCGTTCCCTTGGCGTCTTCATAGTGCAGGCGAAACGCCAGGCCGGTCTTGTATCGCGCGATCCAATCCGGCTTGATCCCCGTAGCGGATTTTCCCATCGCTGTCGCTGCGTCTTGGTTCGCGTGGCTCTGCCCACCCTCGAAGCCGGCAGGTGTGATAAATCCTTTAAAAAATGCCTGATGATTCAGGAACCCGGCTGTCTTTGAGCGCAGTGTGAAGGATGAGTCGCCGACGAGGTTCGTAACCTCAAAGCCGCCGGGAGTACCTTCAATCTTGCCCGCAATATCGAGTGAGGAACCGATGAACGCGCGCCCATAACCGGATTTCGATTCGTTCGCCTGCATGGTTCTTATTATTTCGTCCAGCGGTCGACCGCCCATATTCTGAATCGCTTGGAATGCTTTGCGATCGGCGAGAAAGAATACCTGATACTTCGCGCCACCTTCAAAATGCTTCGCGTCGCCACCATCCTGTGTAGTCTTCTTGATTTGCAAAAAGCTTTTCAAGTGCGGGATCTTAAGATCGGGGTTGAGGGAGATGTCTGCTCCACCTGCGCTTCCTGACGAAGCTGTCGTGACGAATCCGCTCGCGAAGATATCCTGCTCGTTCTGTTTTTTTGCCGCGGCTGCGGCTTTCGTAATGGAATCCAGAACAGACTTTTGATAATCGACGCCGCTGGGGACCGTTCCCGAGCCTTTCAGATTCTTCGCGGTGTGCTTCATTTTCGCCGCATCGAAGTAGTCGACCGTTGTACACAGCACTTCGATCTTTGTCCCAACCACAAGGGGCGACAGCAAATTGATGCGCACGCGTCTGAGCGTCGCCTGAGGAATGACGCTCGCGCCCGATTGAAGATTTGCGGGAGTCGTAACTTTGCAGTCCGCCGTTACGGTTTGGCCCTCTGCATTAATCAGATCCGGCTTGAAAACGATATCGAAGAAGTTCCGATCCGGAATCAAATCTAGTACAACGATCGACGGATCGGCAGCAGCGGTGATCGAGCATGCCCCCAAAAACAGCAAGATAGATTTGGTCATTGATCAGGCCTTCACGTCCGGGTGGTCAACCCAGAATTGAATCAGATTGATCACATCTATGATCGTTGCGGCCGCGGACGGAGAACTCGCGAGCTTTGCCTGAATCAACGCGTTAACACGAGTGTCGTTAATTGCGGTGCTGACGGCTGCATAGAAGCCCGGCATCTGCGAATCGTCCAGGCCAACCAGCGGATCGTCAAATGTTCGGTCGAGCAGGCCAAAGGGTTTGATGCCCGCCGGTGTTACCTCGACTAATCCGGGACTGATATGAGCCAGGGCGGCGATAGCAGCATTCTGGACACTGGTAGTCGACTCGGCAAGAGACTCGCGTGCCGAAGAGACTGCGCTGGACGCCTTGGCAGCAGCTTTCTTTGCGGCAACCGTTTTTACAGCTGCGGTTCGATTTGTCTTGGCGCGTACTTTTTTGGACGCTGACCTTTTCATTCTCATCAACCCTCCTGGATGGTATAGCGAAATTTCCGACCGTATCGGGACAATTCCGTTCGAGACATTCTAACCGACTTCCTTCGAGGGCATAGGACCTCATAGGACCTCGGCTCGGTACGGAGTATATGATTGCATCTATGCTCTCCCGGATCGCGTCTCTTCTGCTCTTCGCGAGCGCCACGCAGAGTGCGCAGGTGATCCCTCCCACTCCTGTACCGCCGGAGAAACCTCCGCTATCGGCGCTAACAATTCCGGGAATGTCCATGAGCACGCCACCGGAAATCTCTATTCAGATAGCCTCCGCGTCGCTCAATCAGGTTTTGATCGTGCAGGCGCGCGATAAGGACGGGAAGGACACGGCCCAAAACTTCAACGTTGAAGTGCAAGTTAGTCCCCTGCTGGGAAAGACCGACCGCCGCTGGGTCAACACGACCGCAAAGTGGGTTCATTGTGCGAAAGAGGACAGGGTCTGCAACAAAACCAGCTTTGACTGGCAGGAACGCAAACAGCTTCGTCTAACTGTCGGTTATCTTCCGCTGGTCCAACCCTATGAGGGGACCCTTGATCTTATTTACGACTCAAAGCGGCATCCGTTTAAGTTGATTGTGGAGCGCAAGCAGGAGGATCCGCCGGAACTGCGCATGAACGCATTCACGACAGAAAAGGCGGAATTTGAAGTCGTGACCGTCCTTCGAGCCAAAAAGGACGCGCTCTACAGCGTACGCATCGAGGCCACGCCATTGACCTCGAAGTCGGTGCCCGCTTTCACGCCGCTATTGGAGTTGGACGGCAAAGGGCCACACAGTTTTAACCTGCCGCCGTTCTCTCAAATCCCGCTTAAGATCAAAGCGAAACTGCCGGTCCCAGACACTTACACCGGCGGCATCGACCTTTTCTATAACGGCCAACGCGTGCCACTGGCGCTCAGTATCACCCGCACGGACACAGCAGTTCCGTTGAAGTATCGCTTAAGTGGAATTGCACGCGACGGTGTCGATTTTGGGTATTTATTCTCAGGCGCCAGTAGCGTGGCAGTACGTTTCGATCTGGAGGGCTTGCGCTCCGACCCGATTACTTTAAATCTGCCTCGTATGGCCGGGCTTGCTCGAAAAGACTCAGAGAAGGTGATGAGCCAAGCGACTTTCGACAAAGCTACCGTGCAAGAGTTTGACGGAAAAGAATGGAACTCCATTTCGCAGGGTCCTACGCTGCCGGGGCGCACAGCTAAGGAGTTCCGGATCGTGATTGACGGTCTAACCCCGGGCGAATACAGCGGTACGCTGTCGGTGGCCAATGACTATATGAATGCCGTAGAGAGTCCGGTCGGGATCACTGTGCGCCGTTCGTGGTTTGTCGCAGTTCTGTTGATCATGATCGGAGTGCTTGGCTCGCTTTGGCTTCGCCGCTACGCTCAGCAGGATAAGCCGAAGCTCGTAGCGCAGCGTGACATCGCCAAAGTGAATGAAGATCTACAGACCATGCAGGACGGCCTTACCGACGTAACGCCGGAGGAGCAGGAAGTGGTCGCGTTTCTCGGGAAGCAATTGAATAAGCTCTACGAAAGCTGGGAAAAGGGTGTGGTCGCGACTGGAGACGCTCAACTGAAAGAGATCGCTGCCAAGCTAGCGTTGGTTCCGCGTTGGGTCAACTTACGGCGGCGTCTGGAGAGCACGACGCTGCCTTCCGACAAACTGCTTGCGCGCCGTATAGCTATTGCCGGGATCAAAGATGCATTTCAAACAGCGGACTCAGGCACGACCGCTACCAAAATATCCGCCGTGGATCAGGACATTACCAAAGATTTGGCGCTGGTAATCACGGATCGTATTGCTTCGCTCACAAATGAAGTCGTCAGGCAGGAGCAGTCCGGTGCCGGAAAAGTTTTGAAGCAGAAGCTCGACGAAGAAGTTATGGGTCGCCTAAAGCAAGCAACAGACTTGGCCGCCAGCCCGGAGCGTTTGCAGGAAGCTGCCTTTAAAATTGGGGAAGCCAATCTAGTGATGGTGAGGCTCCTCGCCACGGGCCTCGAAGCCAAGATTCCTCCTACTCCACCGGATCAGGGAATCGATCCCGCCGATTGGCAAGCCGCTGTCGCGGATATCCGGCAAGAACTCGCGCAGGCGCGTAGTACAAACGATCCAGACACTGCTTCGGCCGCATACAAGAAGGGCTATGCGATTTATTTAACGACTCTGCTCCAAGGTATTCGCATACGCTTGAATATGGCTGACGAGAGGATCGCGGCTCTCACAGAGACCACAGCGAATACCGACAAAGAAATTAAGTCCCATGATGCTCGTGAAATGGCGGAAAACTGTGATGTGTTGCTCAACGCCGGTGATACAGCTGGAGCGCAACTCGAGTTTGAGACGCTCGACACTGCCGTTCGCACTTTGGAAAGCACACTTAGAGACGCCGAGGCTATGGAAAAAGCTGCAAAGACGGGCACACCGCCTCCAGAGCGGGAAAGTCTCCTGGAGCCTGGAATACCAGTGATAACCGGCAGCACGCTGGAAGGATCCCTCGTCCGAGAGACGGTGGTTTTTCCTGGTACTCCGATACGGATGATTCGCCCCGCCTCGGAGCTCGATGCACAGATCAAAGTGGGAGAGTGGAAGGTCGCGATCATCGGGTTCATCATCGCGGTCGTGGTGGGGCTCAGAATGCTCTGGCTTGCGAGTCCCACGTGGGGCGATCTGAACGACATGACAATCGCTATATTATGGGGCCTGGGCGTCCACCAGACAGCGGCGCTGTTTCTTGGGCAGTTCGATTTTGCAACACTGATAATGCGGATTACGGGGACAAAAGCTCCTACGTGATCTCAATTTGCCGTTAGTCAGTTGTACCGGTGAGTTGGGAGAGCGTGCAAAGTTGTGCATACGCTGCGGGCGGTTGCTCGCCTTGTTGCAGTATCCGTCCTGGAAAACGCAGATAGCAGAGCATGGTCGTAAAGCCAAGGCGATTAGGGTCGCCGCGTCTGCGACTGATCAAAACTAGGTCCTCGGAAGTGACCTTGAATCCTTAGCGTGCTTTAAATTCCGTTTCGTATCTTCTCCTCAACTAAGCCGGCGGAAATCGCTGGCTTCCGATAACTCGCGATTATCGAAGTTAGAATACGCGACGTTGTCCATTGCCCACGCGGCCTAGAGTAAGCCCGGAAATCCCGGCATCACCACAGAGTCTCGATGTCGTATTTCCGAATGGTCTGGTCCCGCGTCACGAATGTGAGCCGTTCCATTTTCGCTTGTGCAATCAGGAGACGGTCGAAAGGGTCTTTGTGTAGCCCGTCCAGCTCAAATGCCTGATACACGTGCCGTGCCGAAACGGGAACTGGGATGATGCGCAACCGCTTACAGTATTCCCGCAGTTTCGTCGCAGGATCCCCGCCCAGATCGATTTTCTTTTTGCGCGCCTTGATCAGCAGCTCCCAGACTGTGGCCGAACTCAGATGCAGCTTACTGGTTTCGTTTTCGAGCAGGTCTCGTATTTCCGGCGTCAGCCGCTCCGGCTCGCTGGCGGCCCAGAGGAATGCGTGACTGTCGAGCAGCAGGCCCCTACTCACCCAAGAATTCTTCGAACGTGACCGGATCGTCCCAACCTGGCAGCAGTTTGATTTCTCCGCGGGCGAACCCGAGTTGCCTCGCTCCGCCCTCGGCGCGATTCGGAACCACTCTGGCCACCGGCTTGCCCCTGCGGGTTAGCACAATCTCCTCGCCGGTCTCCTCGACGTGCTCCAGGATCTGGGACAGATGCGTTTTGGCATCGCCGACGTTGTAGCTGTTCTTCTCGAGGTCTTTCCTTGGGGGTTGTCGGCTTGTTAGCGTCTTTTTGTTTATGGACGGCGCCGGTGGCTTATCTTTGGCGACGGGCATAAATTTATTATGACCAATATACTTGGTCAAATCAAATATCGGGATCCGACGGATGAGATTATGAGCGGTGAACCAAAGATAATCCCGAAGATCGACAATGGGGGAGACCGGCTTCCTTAGAAGCGGCGGGCTGTTGGGGAAGCGCCAGTAATAGTTCTGCTGTGTTTCGGTGTCAGACAACCCTCTTCGTTCGAGATGGGCTGATGACCCGTGCTCAGGTCGATCTGGTCGCACATCGAGCGAACCACGGGTAGTTCGGCTTTCCCGCCGAGCGCCACATGCCCTGCTACTCCACACACTATTTGAAAAGGATATCCGCCGAGGCCATTTATGGCAAACGGACAAGCTGGCGCAGGGCTGGTCAGCTTGCCACTCCGCCGCTTATCGGAACTTAGCGCGCTCCAGTTTACTCACCGCCTTTGGTCGCCTCCGGCTTTCTTCTCGCGGACAATGTTACCTGGATTCGTCGTCGCGGGAATCGCCAAATCAATGAACCCGGCCAGCATCTCGTCCCACGTCTGCTCGCCCCAGTACACATCCTTCTTCGGATCGGGGTTGTTGGGATTGTTGGCCGAATTGTCGTAGTGTGCGATGGCTTGCAGGCGCGTTCCCTTCGGCAATTTTATCGGGTCTTTCAGATAATAGCTTAACTGCCAATTAAAGTCGTAATGCGGCACCTCTAGAAGAGTCTGAATCTCGCCGTTCGGGTAAAAAGCTTTATACTCGAACGACTTGCCGCGCACATGCATGTGCGGAAACAAGCTCGTCACAGTGACATCTTCGTAGAGTGTCACATTGGCCTCCACACGATGGTTTGAAGTCTCCGGCGGAATATGGAGGTTAGCGTTTTGGATAAACGTATTCACTACGCGTTCCTTCGGCGGCTCTTTGGCGAACACCATGCCCACGCGGCTCTTGTCCATCTCATCTTTCCCATCGGGTGTGTAATGCATTTGGAAAATAAGATCGGAGCCGGCTTTAATGAGCCGCGCCTGGCCAGGCGCCGTCTGGTAAGCGACTCCTCCCGGTACGTAAACAGACACCATTTCGACGGTGCCGCCGAGCATGAAAAACTTCCCGGCGCCGGTATCTTCCAAATGCTTAGCCTCGTTTTCCGGGATGAAGGCAAAAGGTTCGCCGGGCTTTGCCGCTTTCATGTAATTCGAGCCGGGAGCGCGAGCGATCAGAACAATGTGATGCACCGCCGACCTATTGCCGGGCAATACCTCAATCTTAGAAACCCAGCGGTCCTCGGTGAATCCGGTGGGTACCACAATATACTGATAATCGACCTTTCCCTTCGGTGGAACGTGGAAGGCTTTTTGCATTTCGAAAACGATGTCAGGGTTACCGATTGACCAACCCTCGACGAATGCCCTGGGCGCCGGTGCGTCTTTTGCATCGCCTTCCTTTACGCCGCTCGCCGCCCACGACACCAGCGTGTCCATTTCCTGCTGCGAGAGCCGCCGGTCATTGAGAAACCTGCCGTTAGCGCCAGCCGCAAACCATGGCGGCATCTTCTTGGTGAGCACCGCTTCCTTGATTGCGGCCGCCCAGGGACGAGCATCCTTATAGGTCATTAGCGTCATTGGCACAGCTTCGCCAGCGTGGTGGCACTCCTGGCAATGCCGCTGCATAATTGGCAATACGTCTTTGTAGAAGGTGACTGCCCCGCCTGCAGGCAATGAGCAGAAGATCGCCACAACAGAGAAACGCCCGACCATACATTGCCAGATTGCCATCTAAGTAGGTTATCATCTCGCACGTCGATTCGGGGCCAGCTGGTAGTGCTCTAAGTGTGTGGGGTCAGAATCTATTTCTTATTGGTGGCCTGAATTTGCTTTGGCTCGGGTGCCGAACCGATCCGGAGCGATACTGCTCTAGTTGCTCCCGAGCTTGAGCATCGGGTTTAAAGCATACCTGAAAAAGTTCTCGTCGTCGCGGCGGATGGCTGCACCGAAGGCCCGGTAATGATCCAATCGCACGTAGCGATTAGTCCTGAAGATTATGAGGATTTGGGGATTGGTTATATATATCGTCCAAACGCAAGATCTCCTAAATGAATCGCGCTAGCCGATCACGCATGATGAGTCTGTTGGCCCTCGCTGTTTTTTCGGCCTTGGATGCCCAGGCTGGCATCATTTTCGAGTCCGCCACGTTTGGAACCTCTACTACCGAG
>JALYXS010000699.1 GCA_030946965.1 Acidobacteriota bacterium | reverse complement strand
GTAACTTCCGCATCCGGGACCGGGCCTGCATCGCTTCTGACTTCCACGCGAACCGTTGCCTGCGGCGGCTGCGCCCGCGCGGCTGTCGCCATGAGCATCAGAACAACACAGAGTTTCGGCGTCATATATTCAGCCCCAGCTTACAGGCTATAGTCACTATAGGGTCAAGTGCAGATGGGCGGACATTTGAGCATCGGGGAACTGGCAAAGGAAACCGGCATAAAAATCGTCACCATTCGTTATTACGAGCAGATTGGCGTGTTGCCAGCTCCCGCACGGACCCCCGGTAACTACCGTGCCTACGACGAAGAGCACGCCCAGCGCCTCCGCTTCATTCGTCGATGCCGGGATTTGGGCTTTTCGCTCGATCAGGTCCGCGATCTGTTTCGTTTGTCGGCTGAAAATGCCCCTTCTTGCGTGGAAGTGTGCGGGATTGCCGAGCGGCACTTGAAAGCTATCGAAGGCAAGCTGGCCGACCTCAACCGCCTCGCGTCAGAATTGAGCCGCATCAGCGCATCATGCAGCGGCAACAGGCCGATGGCTGAGTGCAAGCATCATGGAAGCCCTGTCCCGTGACTGACTGCCCGCCTGCTGTTATTGCCGGTGTCTCAAAGGGCAGGTTTTGCAACAGCGATGCTTCTAATGCCGCACTGTCGCGATCCTGCCGAAAATCGCAAATCCCTGTCGCAAAAATCAGGCTGCAATTTCGGCTTCGACGCTGGGTCCGTGCCGTGAACACGGGCAAGCCGGATAGCATTTTTCGGGAGTAAAACCACTGTGACGGCATAGGACTTGCCGATCCAATCACTTTTAGCCGGCGTTCCGTACAAGTGGCTCGGTCGAGTCGAAGGCAAGAGATCATCGGGATACGTGAGCGTACTTCTGAAGCGACGTCTTAGTTGATCGCCGCGCTTAATCGCTCGAGCGCCGCGCGGGCTACTTCGGCCTGGCGAATGTCGAATTTCGGGTTGAGGGCTATCGCACGCTCCAGATATTTCTTCGCTTCCACTTTCTGGCCTAGCGCATCGGCAATCATACCGGCGTGGAAATAAAACAGCGGTTCGGGCGTGTTGAGCGCCAGGGCCTTCGCGCTCGCATCCGCCGCCGCCGCGTATTGCTTGCGCTTGAACAGAACCCAGGCGAGCGCGTCATAGGTGTAGATATCGGGCCGGACCGCAATCTCATTTTGCGCGAGTTCCAGCGCGCGATCCAGATTTCGATCCTGATCGGCATAGATGATTGCCAGGTTGCGATTGGTCTTCTCGTTGGCCGAGCGCGCCATGGTCTCGATTACTTCGAGCAGTTGCTTCTGCTGCTTGCTGTCCTCCGGTTTTCCGGCGCGCCGGTACAATTCCTCGAGCGCGGCCGCATATTCGGGAAGCGGCACGGAGGACTGCGCGCGCTTGTAAGAGGCGATCGCTTCGGCCGTGTGATTCTCCGCCGCCTCGACACTTCCCAAGCCGGCATACGCCGGGTAGTAGTCGGGAAAAATGTCCAGGGCTTCGTGGAACGCGGCGGTGGCATCCGGTAACTTGCCGAGCTTGAAATACATCTTCCCGAGGTCGGCCAAACACCAAGCCTTATTTTCGGGAGTAGCAGCCGCTCCCGAAACGGCGGCTTTCATCAGCGAGATCGCGCCATCGGGATCGCCGGTGACAAAGTGGTAATACGAGAGCCGGTTATAGCTCGATAGATCCGGCCGGAGCGCCACCATGCGCTCGTAGGCTTTCCTGGCTTGGTCGTATTTCCCCAATTCCATGGAGGCGTCCCCTAGCGTCCCCCAGTTCCAAGGATCGTCGCGGAAAAATTCGGTCATTGCCTGCGAGTACTCTTCCACTTGTTTAAATTCGTGGCGTTCCATGCCGATCTCGCTGCGGAGCCGGAGCGCCGGGTAGTTACCCGAGTCGCGAGCGAGCAGGTCCTCGACGATTTTCGAAGCGCGATCGAGATAGCTGAAATCGACGGTCTCGCGCATTTTCTGGATGTACGCTTTGGCGAGGGCGGTTTCATCTCGGGCGGAACCCGGCTTCGCGGCGACGATCTTGCTGAGGACGGCAATTCGCTGATCGGTGGTCTGGGCGAAACCGGCGGAACATGTGAAAATCGCGAGGATCAACGTGACGCACGCACTCCTGCGTGCCGTGCCGCCACTCATGGGGACACCTGCCTCGAACGTGCGACAAATCCTGCCAGACGTTCCATCGCGGGTTCGAGAATCGACATCTCCGCCGCATAGCAAAGCCGCACGGAACCTTCCCCACCCGCGCCAAATGCCACGCCCGGCGCAATCCCCAGCTTGGTCTCGACCAATAGCTTCTTACAGAAAGCAAACGAATCCGCGAGGCCCTCGATCCGTGGAAACACATAGAATGCCCCGTCGGGCTTCGGAACTATCACGCCCCTCATCTGCCGCAGCGCGTCTAAACAGAAATCGCGATTCCGCTTCAGCCGCTCCAGCATATTCACCAGTTCGGACTCGCCTTCGAGCAGCGCCGTTTCCGCCGCTTTCTGCGCAAAGCTCGCCGCGTGAGAAATGATAAATTCGTTCAACTGCGTCGCTTTCCGCGCGAGGTCCCGGCGCGCAACCAGCCAGCCCACGCGCCAACCCGTCATGCAATAGCTTTTCGAAAACGAGTGGACCACCATCACCGCGTCCTCGCGCGTGGCCTTGCGCAGAATCGATGGGACCGGAGTGCCAAGAGCTTCGGTTGCATAAAATAGCCGGTCGTAAACCTCGTCCGCCATCAGCCACAGATCGTGCCGGCGGCAAAAATCGAGAAGCCGGTCCTGATCCCTTTCCGTTGCAACCCAACCTAGCGGGTTCGACGGCGACGTATAGAGCAGCAGCCGGGTACGGGAATTTA
This sequence comes from Acidobacteriota bacterium, assembly GCA_030946965.1. Taxonomy (GTDB): domain Bacteria; phylum Acidobacteriota; class Terriglobia; order Bryobacterales; family Bryobacteraceae; genus JALYXS01. The sequence continues at coordinate 1,317 of JALYXS010000699.1, read as the reverse complement.
CGGCGGCTTCGAGCGCATCGAAATCGATTTCATAACGGTCGCCGCGCAAGGGCTGCGGGATTTGCCGGACAACCGCGTTCGCCATCGCTACGATGGACGAGCCGTTGGGCCACGCAGGCGTCAGTACCAGCGCTTCATCGCCCGGATCGAGCACCGCCCGGATGCCGACGTTCAAGGCCTGAACGCCGGACGCCGTGATTACGATTTCATTTGCCGGATCGAGCGTTACACCCTGAAGATCGCGATAATGCCGCGCGATTGCGCTCCGCAGTGAGGGAAGCCCGGCATTTTCCGTGTAGTACGTGAACCCGTCCGCGAGGGCCTGGGTAGCGGCCCGCTTGATAAAATCCGGCGTAGGCAGATTGGACTCGCCGAAGTACAGGCGGAGCACGCCGTCCATCGACATCGCAATTTCGGCAAGTTCCCGAATCCGCGAGTGCGGAACCCGCTCGACCGATTCGGCGATGCGCGCCGCGGGGGCTAAGATGGCGGGCACGCTACCAGGCCTTTTGGCGGGCGAGCTCACCTGTGATGTGGATCAGTTCCGTGGGGTAGTCGCCGGTGTAGCAGGCGTAACAAAACTCGTGCTTGTCGTCCTTCACCGCTTTGCGCAAACCGCTCATGGAGAGGTATCCCAGTGAATCGGCTTCGACGAATTTTCGAATTTCGTCGACGGTGTTATTGGCCGCGATCAATTCATTTTTCGTTGGGGTGTCGACGCCGTAAAAGCACGGCGAAATCGTCGGCGGGCAGGAAATACGGAGGTGCACCTCGGTCGCGCCCGCTTTGCGAATCATGCGAACCAGTTTGCGGCTAGTGGTCCCTCGAACAATCGAATCGTCCACCAAAATTACGCGCTTGCCTTCGAGGAGATGGCGCACTGGATTCAGCTTGAGCTTAACGCCGAAATCGCGGATGGCTTGCGATGGCTCAATGAAGGTGCGCCCCACATAGTGGTTGCGGATCAGAGCGTGCCGGAACGGCAGGCCGGATTCGGCCGAATAACCGAGAGCCGCGGCGACCCCTGAATCCGGGACGGGGACCACGATATCGGCATCCGCGGGAGCTTCCCGGGCGAGGCGGCGGCCCAGATTCTCGCGCGATTCCTGCACGGGACGGCCGAAAACAAGCGAATCGGGACGCGCAAAATAGACATGCTCGAAGACGCATTGCGAGAGCGGCCGCTCGGGCGCATAACGCTCGCGGGTCACGCCTTCGGGGCCGACGATGACCATTTCACCAGGCTGGACATCGTTGAGGTAAACGGCGTCGATTAGGTCGAACGCGCATGTTTCAGAAGCAAAAGCGTAACAGACC
>JALYXS010000660.1 GCA_030946965.1 Acidobacteriota bacterium | reverse complement strand
AAAGCGGTGGCGAAGATCGGGGCCAGGGTGGAAACCGAGCCGTCCATTAACCCGGCGAGGCCCGGCTGGACGATCCGCAGCAAGAACTTTCGATCTTTGCGCGCCTGCATTGCGCTAACCGGCGTTTCTACTGATGTTGCGCCCACACAAGAAAGATTACAACGGAAGCCGTCGCGCTTCATTTTTCAATTTGCAGTTGCGGGAATCCTACTGGCCCTTCATACTGGAATGTAATCCAGCCAAGAGGGGAAATTTGAGAGCGCCGTCTTCTTCGGCGCATCACAGTGAACGAATGCCTGATTCCGTAAAGCTGACCATCGACGGCCAAACCATTGAAGCGCCGCCGGGCACGCTGGTCATCGAAGCGGCCAAACGCGCCGGCATCGAGATTCCGTCGTTTTGCTATTACGAAAACTACTCGCTGCAGGCAGCTTGCCGCATGTGCCTGGTCGAGGTCGAGAAGTTTCCGAAGATGCAAGTCGCCTGCACCCTCCCGGTTGCGGAGGGCATGGTCGTGAAGACCGATACGGAGCAGGTGAAGCAGGCGCGCAAGTATACGCTTGAATTCCTGCTGACCAACCATCCACTCGATTGCCCGGTGTGCGACAAGGGCGGCGAATGTGAGTTGCAGGACATGGTTTTCCGTTATGGCGCGGGCGAAAGCCGGTATACCGAAACCAAGATTCACGTGGATGAGCAGCAATGGTCGCCGGTAGTGTTTTTCGACGCGCCGCGCTGCATTCTCTGCTTCCGCTGCGTGCGAGTGTGCAACGAAGGCATGGGCGTCGGAGCGTTGGGCGTGATCAATCGCGGGGCTGTTTCGTCGATCGCCCCAAATGAAGGCGACCACCTCAATTGCGACGAGTGCGGCATGTGCATCGATATTTGCCCAGTCGGCGCGCTCACCAGCGGCACTTACCGGTACAAAACCAGGCCCTGGGAAATGGAGCATGTCGGCACTATCTGCACGCATTGCTCGAACGGCTGCAAGACGACCCTTGGCGTGAAAAACGACCAGATTATCCGGGGAAACAATCGCGACAGGTCTGGGATTAACGGCGAATTTCTCTGCATCAAAGGGCGGTACGCTTTCGATTTTTACGATAATCCGGAACGCTTGCAAGCTCCGTTGATGCGCGTGGATGGCAAGCTGCAACCGGTGTCGTGGTCGCGGGCATTAGAGACCGTCGCGACGAAGTTTAAGGAAGTCAAAGCGGCGAACGGGAAGTTCGGCGTCATCGGATCGAATCACACAACTAACGAAGAGAATTTCTATCTTCAGAAGTTCGCGCGTCAACTGCTTGGCACTAACAACATCGATCATCACCGCACTGGCGACGTGGTTAGCCTTTTGGATGGCCTCAGCGGACGCTCGAACGCAACGCTTGCGACCACGGACGACCTTTACACCAAGAAAGCCATTCTGGTAATCGGTTCGGATCTCGCTTTGCAGCAGCCGTTCCTTTCTTTCCAGATTCGCGCCAATGTCCGGCTGCATGACGCGCACCTTTACATCGTGACGCCACGTGACGGTCGTGAAGGGAAATACGCTTTCGCCGACGTTCGCGCGCAGCCTGGCCGGGAGTTCGATGCACTGGAAACGTTGCGAGAGAAACTCCGGGCCGAACCGGAGTTGGTCGTGCTGTTCGGAGACAGCATCCAGGGCGAAGCGGTTCGCAAGCTACTCGATTTTGGAACCTCGCTCGGCATACCGGTGCAGTATTGCTGCCTGCTCGACTATTCCAATTCGCGCGGAGCGGTGGATATGGGCTTGACGCCCGATCTGCTCCCCGGCTTTCATCCCGCGCCCGAACGGGGGCTCACTATCGGCGAAATGCTCGCCGGAGGCATGGACGCTCTCTGGGTGGTCGGAGCGAATCCGTTCAAGGCCGGCATTCCATCCGCTACCCAAAAGCCCTTCCTGGTAGTCAACGAAATGTTCCCGACCGAGACGGCGCAAGCCGCCGATGTCGTCTTCCCCGCCGGCTCCGCTTATGAGAAATCGGGAACCGTGACGAATGTCTGCGGGCAGGTGCAGCGCCTCAAGAAAGCGATCGCCACCATGGGAACGAAACCGGATCTCGAAATCATGGGACTGATCGCGAAAGAAATGGGGCTTGCCGCGGTTATGGGTCCTTGGCTGCCGGAAACGGTCTTGCAGGAGATTCGCCGAACTGTCCGCGGCTACGACATTTCGCTCCCCCTGCTGGAGGTAAATGGCGCGGTGCAGACCATGCCCGTGAACGGCCGGATTCCGGTCGCGAGCGTGCCCGTGGCGATCCGCTCCGCCAACGATAATCTTTTCACTTCGGGAACCCTGGGGCGTTATTCTAAAATACTCAACTCCGTAATGGAGCGCCGCCAGACCTAATGGAATTCATCGTCATTACTCTGATTAAGTTCGGAGTTCTCGCATTTATATTTATGACCACCCTCGCCTATTTGCAATGGGTGGAGCGCAAGGTCATCGCTCACGTGCAGGTGCGCATGGGTCCTTCGCGCGTCGGCCCGCACGGCCTGCTGCAACCGCTTGCGGACGTCATCAAGCTCATTACCAAAGAAGGCGTGATGCCTCCCCACGTCAACAAGCTTTTCTATTTCCTTGCACCGTTTTTGGCCGTTTTCATGGCATTGCTTTCGATCTCCATCATTCCCTTTGGCGGGGAGTTGAAGGCGTTCGGCTACACGACGTGGCTGCAGATGGCCGACCTCAACGTGGGCGTGCTGTTCATTCTGGCGGTGAGTTCGATGGGCGTGTACGGCATCGCGTTGGGCGGATGGGCGTCTAATAATAAATACAGCTTGCTTGGCGGCCTTCGCAGTTCGGCGCAGATGATCAGTTACGAATTGCCGCTCAGCATTGCCTTGGCATCGCCGTTGCTGCTGGTGGGAACTCTCAGCTTGCGCGAGATCGTACAGGCGCAGGCCGGTTTCAACTTCCACTTCCTGCCTCGCTGGACCATCTTTTCCGGCCCGTTCCCGCAGATCTTCAGTTTTTTTATATTTCTGATTGCCGGATTCGCCGAGACGAATCGCATTCCATTCGATTTGCCCGAAGCCGAGAACGAATTGGTGGCGGGCTTTCATACCGAATACAGCAGCATGAAGTTCGCCGCGTTTTTCATGGCCGAATACGCCAACATGATCACGGTCGCTTCCATGACTACGATTCTGTTCCTGGGCGGATGGGAGCCGCCGTTCCCCGTCGAGTTCGGATCGAACTTCGTGGCGCCCATCCTCTTCTTTATTGCGGGCGCGATCTGTATCTACCATGGCCTTCATCCGGCGCGGCCGTTCGACCGGTTCACCCTGCCGGCGTTCGGCGCGATTTTTTTTATCGTCGCGGCGATTTTCCTGGTCCCGATGCTGCAGCCGGCGCTGATGACGCTGTTTTGGTACCTCGCCAAGACCGGCTTTCTGCTGTTCGTCTTCATCTGGATTCGCGCGACGCTGCCCCGATTCCGCTACGATCAACTAATGAAATTCGCCTGGAAGTTTTTGTTTCCCGCGGCGCTGCTGAATCTGTTGGTGACCGGATTCTTAGTGGCTTGGCTCGGTTAACCGCATGGATGTTTTCTTTTTCTTTCTGTTCGCGTTCCTAGCCGTGATCTGCGCCATCAACGTTGTGGTGCAGAGCCATCCGATCTCGAGCGCGCTGTCGCTGATCGGCGTCATGGGATCGCTCGCGATTCTGTATCTTTTGCTGGGCGCGGAATTCATCGCCATGGCGCAGATCATTGTTTACGCGGGCGCTGTTATGGTCCTGTTCGTGTTCGTGATCATGCTGCTGAACGCGGGCGCCGAAGCTAAGCGCGGCACATCGCTCACCGCTCAGGCGCTTGGCATACCTTTGATCGTCGCCTTTCTCGGCCTGATCGCTTATTTCGTCGAGAGGCTGTTTCCGAATTCTCCCCACGTGATTTTCGGCAGCACGAATTTCGGATCGGCGCAGGCGATTGGCCGGAGCTTGTTCACGCAATATCTCCTGCCGTTTGAAGTTACCTCGATCCTGGTTCTAATCGGGATCGTGGGAGCGATCGTGCTCGCCCGCAAGGAGCTCGATTAGTGCACGCGATGCACGGCGTCCCGGTCTCCTGGTACCTCATCCTGAGCGCGGTCTTGTTTTCACTCGGCGTCTCGGGATTTTTATTGCGCCGCAATATCATCACCGTCTTCATGTCGATCGAGCTGATGTTGAACGCGGTCAACCTGAGCTTCATCGCATTTTCTTATCAGTTGAAGCAGAACAACGGCCATATCTTTTCGTTTTTCGTGATGGTGGTAGCGGCTACGGAAGCGGCGGTAGGCCTCGCGATCATCCTGACCGTTTTTAAGAATCGCTCCACGCTGAATGTCGACGACGTCAGCACCATGAAAAATTAAATGCAGCGTGTATTGTATGTGGCGCACGCACTCCTGCGTGCCGTGTACCCACTC
>JALYXS010000543.1 GCA_030946965.1 Acidobacteriota bacterium | reverse complement strand
TGGAACCGGAAATCGGGCCGCCATTGAACGGGCGGCCGTCGAGGAAATAGGCTTGATCGGCGGCGGGTGAGCGGGAGCCCGGACCCGTCGGATGTGTTTGAACCTCATTGGCGCCCGCGTAGCCGTGCTTGCCGCTGAAGAACGGATTTAATTGGACGACCGCTACTGGCGGGACATTGAGGACGCCGGGTATCGCTCCCGCGCGCGTCTGATAACAGTTCGCCCCGACGCTGTTATTGCAGCGCGGATCGGTTGTATATGACGTCGCGTTCGTGCCATTCTGCCAATAATAATGCGCGTCGATGCCATACGAATCTCCGGTAATCGTATTCCCCGCTGGATTCAAACCGTGGGGATCGGCCGTGTAATTCCAGAAATATTCCGATGCGGCAATTGGGTTTGGATTCGGCTCGGAATTACAAACAGCGTAAACCAGTGGATTGTTCGCCGTGGTGGCGGGAATCGCCGATCCCCCGAATCCGCGCTGGAACGTCCACGAACTTCCGTTCTTCGCAACCAGCCTCGCAAGCTCGCCATTCGCAGCGCCGAGCATGAAATAATCTCCCACGGAGGCAATTCCATACTCTCCGGGAAGGCCCGTTTCGACAGCGCCTCCGCAAGCAGCATCCGAAGCCGTGCAGGGCGAGAGGTCGCGCGGTTCGCCGTCAACAGCGACCGTCGTGCACTGTTTCCCGGTGACTCCGAGCGGATTCGTGGGGCAAGTCGTGGGACCGCCGGGCGCGTCAATCGTGCTCACGAACGCCGTATTCGTATTTCCTGTAACGGATGAGTTCCAAGGGCCTCGTCCCGCCCCAGTCTCGCCGTCGCCTGCGTTGAAATAGGGTCCGATCTCGAGCCATCCGGGAGTGTTTAACGGCGTGTTGGATTTCAGCGTACACCAGCGTGCACCGGGTGATCTCCAACTGGCTTGCGCCGCAATTACGCAACCCGGATTTCCGCCGCCGGCGCATCCCGCGTTGCCAACCTGCCCATTCGACGTCGCGTACGGGTCGAACGCCACGGTCCATCCAACCGAATTCGAGTTGCCCCGCCAAAGCCGGTAAATCACATGGCCATTTTCGACGCCAACTAAGTTGACATTGAGAAACCGGTCTGCTTGAAAGTTGGGATCGAATTGCGCCACGAGCGACGGCAAGGTGTTTGTCCCCGTCAGGCTAGTGGGGACGATACAGGGCTGATTGGTCGCGGTCTGGGCCGTTCCGTTGCACACGGGAAGGTTCTCTCCTTCCTCAAACTGACCCGGCACGGTTGTATTCGCGGGCTCCCCATGATTCCCAACGTACTTTACTTTATAAGGAGACACGCCGCCGCAATAATATGTATCGGGATCTGTCGTGTCGAATATGACGGAATCGAAAGAGCCGCACCCATAATTCAGATTTCTGCCGAACAGATGCGATTCACCGGTAGTGGCATCTATCCAATACAACGGTCCATTTTGCGGGAGCGCGCAGTTATACCCCAAATTCCCGGACGGACCCACGACCGGCGTGGGACCGCATAAGTCGAATGCGCCGCTATAAGTGAAGAAAGGATTTACGCCAAGCTGATAACTCACCTGCGCGTTCTGCACGGAAACGGTATCCGTACTGGCCGTCTTCTTTCGGATCAACACGCCGAAGTTGCTTCCAACGTAAGTTACATTAGCGCCATTTGTAGCCGGGCAAGCTCCCGACAGCACGATGTTATTCAGGCCGGCTACACTCGCGATAGCGTAATCGACATTATTCACCGTCAACGTACTTCCGGCCCCCCATGACGTGTTGAACAGATCGCCTCCAGTCCGCGTGACATTACTCGATCCATCGCAGATAACTAATCCGATACGGCTCGCCACTTCCGGGCCGTTTGGCGGCCTGGTCCCGGAACTCTGCCAGAGGTCGACCGACTTGCTTCCGAAAATGTAGGCCGTTGCTGTCGATGTTAGGGTCTGCTCCAACAATTTCGCGCCCGGATAACACGTTACGCCATCTATCGTTAAACAAGCTACGATCTTGCAATCGTCGGTACTGGTGCAGCCGCTAATCATGGCGTTAATCGTAGTCTGGAAGTAATTGAGCGAATACTGGTTGTAATTGTAGCTGGGCTGTATGATGAAGCCTCCGGCTCCGTTTGACCAAAGGCTGCTGTCTCTGGCGCTCAGATACAGTATTGCCGTGTTATTACCGGAGATTGTGGCGTACGATCCCGACGGATTTAGGGCGTTGCCGGGGTTGAGCCATCCCGTGGTCCGCGTATTCGTTAAAGGAACCATCGCGCCCGCGTTTCCCAGATCGAGATACCGGTCTTGGGGCAGAGTCAACCGCCGGATCAGCGCGCCGGTCAGAGGGTCGACAAAGCGCTCGGTCCGGTCCGAATAGGAAAGAGAAGGCCAGGCATAATCGCCCGGATTGTTTTTATCGACCGGCAAAGGATCGGCGTAAGTCTGGCCTAACAAAATATTCTGGGTCTGAAATTGACCTGTGGCGATGTCGCCCGTGCTCGCGCAGGTCAGACGGAAATAATGCACCGTATTAGCTTGCAGGGCGCGCGAGTAGCGCTTATTGTCAAACGCCGTTTCGGCCGCGCGCTTACCAATGACGAAAATTCTTTTTCGGGGAAACTTCACGTTATCCGCGCGGTTATCCAGATTCGCATCGGTGAATTTCGTGGGATCGACATCGGGAATTAACGGCGTATAACTGCTGTTTTCGCTGACTTCTATCGAGCAGAGACTCGAATCCGGAGCGGTGTACGAAACGATTGCGCGCGTACTGGTGGCGCCTGAAACTGCAACCTCGGTAATTATTGCCTTAAGAGGAAATACTAGCAGTAGGCAGGACAGGTATAAGCGAACGCTCATTGTGGGGTTCCGGTCGCCATGAACGCGCGTGTGAGAAATACCTCCGACATCTCGCCACACGCGCGCTGAGGGCTAGGCTTCGCTAGCTATAGGGAAGGATCTCATATTTTATATAAATATGCATCATTTTTTTTATTTACGTTGATTTATAGATCTTATCCTCGTAATTCTTTAACGGAAGACTACGAGATGAGTGTCTGAACGCGAGCTGGTTCGTGAACCTAAAAGACGCCGAACGGAAGGCCGAAAGCTGGCGCCAGGAATACAACGCGGGACGTCAGAACGGCAGCCTGGGTTACCGGACGCGCGCCGGGTTCGCCAAAACCTGCTCTGAGCTGTAAAAGTTTGGCCTTGACCTCTCGGACGTGGCGGACAAATTCGAGATCATCCAACAGTTCACCGGCACCCGGTTTTAATCCCAGGAAAACACAAGGAAAAGAAGAGAAAACGACGACACGCGCGCTTACGAGCTCGTTCCTTTCGGTTCTCGGCGACAAAAGATCGTCGGGAGAGAAGAGATTCATTCCCAGAAATTTGCAAGTTTAATCGTTTTGTACTGTGAAATCTGTGATGGAATTAACGCATCTTGTTGAAAGAATAATCCCGTGGGCTATTTAAGTCAAGAGATTTATGTGGCAATATCGTAGACGCGTCAGTTGCAGATTAATTTAGAAAATATCTGCCCCGAGCAGAGAAATATCGATGAACTCAAGTGCCTTCGTCCATCGTAACGCCTCAGATATTCGTTCAGGGTGGTAGTGTGGCAGCCGAAGACAAAAACGATCCCGTGGAGGAATTGGTAAACCCGGGAAAGCAAGCGCCTGCTGCCTCTACGAGGAACTCGCGGAACTGCTCCCTATGGACCTGAACAACGGCGGGGAGCTTGAGGACTTGCTGGCCGGATTCGACGGAGCCGACATCGACATCCTCGAAGAGCCGAAGCTCGAACTGGACAAGAAACCCGACGAGGCCGAGGAGTTGCTCGATCTCGAACGGCCGGCCGGGACAAGCGATAAAACCGAGGATCCCTTTCGCCTGTATGTGCGCGAAATGCGTTCCGTACCTCTTCTCAAAAGGGAAGGCGAAGTGGAG
>JALYXS010000648.1 GCA_030946965.1 Acidobacteriota bacterium | reverse complement strand
TCAACGAGGCGCGCGCTCAATTCAACTACAACAACCCCATCACGAGTTCGATCGATCCATTCGGCCCCGCGCTCGAAATCGCGGGCTTCGGCGCATTCAATCGCGACCGGTTTCTGCCGAGCAATGTTACGACGCGCCGCACGGAGCTCTCCGACACGGTTACTTTCTCGAAGGGCGCTCACAATTTGAAAATCGGAGGATACGAGTTGCTCCGCCAGGATCATAGCGACTCGGCGACATTCTTCAGCGGGCGGTTTACGTTCGGCGCGCTTCCCGGCGCGTTGGTCAGCCCCGCTCTCGCCTCCACCTCGATCAATGCGCTGCAGGCTTTTAATCTGGGCTTGGCGCAGTCTTACCAGCAGGGATTCGGAAATCCGGTAGTGAAAGCCACCTACCCGCTGTTCGCCGGTTTCCTGCAAGATACCTGGAAGGTCCGTCCCAATCTCACTTTCGACTTGGGCGTTCGCTATGAAGTGGATATCCGGAAGCGGCCGCTGCCGACAAACAAACACGACGTCGCGCCGCGCGCGGGTTTCGCCTGGAGCCCATTCGCGAATAAGAAAACCACGGTGCGAGGCGGCTATGGCCTGTTCTATTCTTCCATCGATTTCCAGATCGATTATGTCGTGAACGCGCTAAATGAAATCAACGGGTATCGTCAGATCGCACAGGTGCTCACAACGTTGAACCAGGCCAATCCCCTGGCGGTGAATGGTCCCATAAATATTTTTCAGAAGTTGCGCGGCCAGGGGATTATTGGCGTACCAACTCCCAAGCAGCCGATACTCGCTAGCGACTTGCGGCAATTTGGAATCAACATCAGCCAAACGGGGCCGCGCCCCCCGCTGACCGTGCTGTTCCGCAATTCAAAGGATTATCAGAATCCCTACTCGCAGCAGGCGAGCTTCAGCATCGAGCACGAATTCGCCTCCAGCTTTTCAACTTCGCTTAGTTATATCTTCGTGCGCGGCGCGCACCTCACGACCTCGCGCGACGATAACTTGCTGCCCGCGCCGGTTAATCCAGCGAAGGGGATTGCGGATTGGGGCGCCACGCCCGACAATCCGACGGGCACGAAGTACTTCAGGAATCCGCTGCTCTTCCAGGACAACGTATATGAGTCCACGGCGAATTCTTTCTACCACGGGTTTATCGTGGAGGCGAACAAGCGCTTCGGGCAGAACGTCAACTTCAGCGGCAATTACACGTTCAGTAAAGCGATCGACGAAACGACGGATTACAACAGCGACTTTCAGCCGAATAATCAGCTTTGCCGGCGTTGCGAGCGAGCGCTTTCCTCATTCGACCAACGGCACAAGGTGGTGGTGTTCGCGCTTTTGCAAACAGGACGCGGCACAACCGATACGCAATTCAGGCGGCTGGTTTCCGGCTTTGTTTTTGCGCCGATTTTCCGGTACAACAGCCCGCGCCCGTTCAATCTGCTGGCCGGGACGGAGGTGAACAACGACCGGCACAATACGACCGACCGCCCTCCATTCGCGGGGCGCAACACGGGGATTGGACCCAGCTTCTATAGTTTCGACATGCGGCTTTCCAGGCGATTTGCGCTTGGCGAGACGCGCAGTCTGGAATTCCTGGCGGAAGGATTCAACGTACTCAATCATCTGAATTATGCGAGCGTGAATAACGTGACGGGCGTGATTTCGGGTCCGTTCAACCTGCACGGGCGCGACGATCGCGGGCCAAATAATCCGCTGGGATTTACTTCGGCGTTCGATCCAAGGCGGATTCAGTTGGGCGTGCGGTTTGCGTTCTAAACAAGTGTCCCCATGAGTGGGGACACGGCACGCACGAGTGCGCGCGCCACAGTTTACGTTTCCATGAAGCGGTAGGCGATCATGTGGCACACAATCATATGCGCATCTTCTATGCGCCCCATGTGCGGCACCGGTATCTGAATATTCAGTTGCGCGAGCGGGCCCAACTTCCCGCCATCGCGGCCCGTCAAAGCGATGGTTCGACAGCCGGCCGAATTGGCGTATTCCATCGCCTGGATTACGTTTGGCGAATTCCCCGAACCGCTGATGCCCATGAATAAATCGCCCGTTTGCGCGAAATTTCGCAGTTGCTCCACGAATACGCTGTCATAACCCACATCGTTGGCATAAGCGGTGAGCGTCGGAAGCTGATCCGTAAGCGCCATGATGCGGAACCGCCGGTCCCTTTGATAACTCGCCCCTTTCACCATGTCGCAGGCGAAATGCGAAGCCGTGGAAGCGCTCCCGCCATTCCCGCAAACGAAGATATGCTTGCCGTTGTCGCGCGCCTGCTCGAATAGCTGGATGGCCTGCTGGACGCGGCTCGCGTCGATCTTTTCGATTGTTGCGACCAGATCCGCGCGGTACTGCTCTGCAAAGGTTGTCATAACTTTTTCGCCAACTCGAACGCGCCGTAAAGCACGCTATCGTCACCCAAGCCAGCCGGGGCAACGTCAATCCGCGCACCGGACCAAGCGGGAATTTGCCTTCGCAATTCAGACCGCAAAGGATCGAATAAAACGGCTCCGGCCTTGCCGATCCCGCCGCCAATCACGATTCGCGCGGGATTCAATAACATGATACAGGCCTTGAGTCCGCGCGCGAGGCGGATGACATAACTCCTCACGAACTCCGGATCCTGCATCAACTCTTTCGCCGGTTTGCCGTAATCGCGTTCGAGCCACAGTCCGCAGCACATGCGCTCGAAGCAGCCATTCGAGCCGCAAAGGCATTCCGGGCCGTCGGGCTCGATGTTCAAATGCCCGATTTCGCCAGCCCAGGAATCGGCGCCGCGTTGCACTTCGCCCTGAATAAGAATCCCGCCGCCGATACCCGTTGAAAGAGTCATGTAAAAAAGCGGCGAGTATCCTTGGCCGGCGCCAAAGCGTCCTTCGCCGAGCGCGCCGGCATTCGCGTCGTTATCCATAATCGCCGGAACGTGCAGGATATTGCTCAAGCAGGCGGGAAGATGAAAATTTTTCCAGCCGCCGACATGTGTCGAGAGGGCGACGCGCTGAGCGTCGAAGTCGACGGGGCCGCCAAATCCAATACCGCAGCGGGCGAACCCGGTTTCCCTTTGCCATTCGCCGGCGACGCGGCCGATCTGTTCCAACATCCAGTCGCGGCCTCCTTCCGCGTTCGTGGCTTGAGAGAGGCGGCGTTCCATGCGGCCTTCGGCGAACACGGCCATCGAAAATTTGGTTCCTCCGATGTCGATGGCAAGAGTTTTGGACATTCTTGAGACGCGACTTTATGACACGAGAATTTCGCGCGGAGACGCCGTTCCCGTACCCGGTTTCATGATGGTAATCGAAGCGACGCGATTGCCGAATTCGGCGGCGCGAGCGGGCGAACCGGTTGCCGCGAGAGCCAGCGACATCCCCGCCGCAAAGCTATCGCCCGCCCCGCAAATATCGACTGGATGTTCCACGGGTTTGGCGCGAACCCATTCTTCGCCCTTCGCATCCACCAGCAGAACGCCCTCAGCTCCATGAGTCACCATCAACACTTTGGCCGAAACGTGCTCCCGTAACGCCGGATAATCGATGCGGTCGAACAGCTTGCGGCACGCAATCGCGGCTTCCTGTTGATTGGGCTTCAAGAGGATATTGCGAAACAGGTCGATGCGAGTGCGCGAATCCGCGACGAAAATTTTATCGGGATAATTCGGAGCCAAGTCCGCAAGGAGCGCGCGTACGCCGGATGTAACAACGCCGCCCAGATGCGTTTCCGCCTGATCGGAGATGAGGATGATGTCGAAACCTTCGAAGACGGCCAGAATGCGATCGAGAATACGGCGTTCAACTTCTGGAGCAAGCGGGGCGGCATTAATGAAATCGACCCGAGGCTGGTCTTCCTCGCCTGTAGCTATGTTGATTAACTTGGTATACGTGAACGTCTGCATCGCCGGGACTTCAATCAGCAGATCCGCCGAAATTCCGCGCTGCCGAAGTTGATCCGTTAATTCAGATGCGAAACCATCGCCGCCAATCGCGCCCAACACCGCAACTCTTCCCGCTCCAAGCGCGACGAGGTTATTAGCGACCGTACCGCCGGCGCCGGGGGTGACTTCGGTGGAGGAAACGGCAATTCGCGGAATCCCAGTTTCACGCGATGCCTCGGCCATCGCGGGATCATAGCGGCACCAGCGGTCGAGACAAATGTCTCCGATTACCAGCGCCGAAAGGTTAGGGAAGCGTTCGAGAATTTCCGCGTCGGTCACGATATTGGTCCGGCTCCGGGCCGAAACAAAAGCATAACCGAACGCGAGTTGGCAAAAACAACAGGGGTTAGACCGCTGTCCGGCCGCGCACGAAGTGCATTACCAGCGAGATCACGGCCAAAATCAGCAGGATGTGGATCAGTCCGCCCGCCACATGGAACGCCGTCAACCCGAGCAGCCACGCGATGAACAAAACCGCGCACAGAATGATAAACATAACGTTTTTCTCCTTGGACGCTCACCCGGAAGTAAGCTTGACCGCTGACGAGTAGAGCATTTCAGAAGCCAAACTGACATTGAAACTTCAGGCGAGAATAACAGGATGCACTTTGCGAAAACCTCCTTCTTCAATTTTCTCGTCTACACGCCTCTAATCGCGCAAACCATTTCGCCCGCGCTGCTGGTGCTGAATAAAGAGGAAGGCTCCCTCGCCATAGTCGATCCATCGTCCGGCAAGATCGCCGGCCGCGTGCCTACCGGAGAGAGCCCCCATGAAGTGGCCGTCTCCGCCGACGGGAAGCTCGCGTTCGTCGGCAATTATGGCTCCCGCACTCCGGGCAGTACCATCACGGTCATCGATATCGCTACACGGAAGCGCTTAAGGGATGTAGATTTGGGTCCGTTGCGGCGGCCGCATGGAATGGTGGCGGCGGATTCAAAAGTTTATTTCACGGCCGAATGGAACAAGATCGTGGGGCGCTACGATCCGGCAAGCGACAAGATCGATTGGCTGCTGGGCACGGGGCGGAACACAACCCACATGGTCCTGGTCAGCAAGGACACGAACACGATTTTCACCGCCAACATCGGTTCAGACGACATCAGCGTGTTCGAACACGCCTCCGTTACGACGGGATGGAACGCGACGGCCATCCCCGTTGGGAAGGGTCCCGAAGGCATCGATATTTCGCCCGGCGGGAATCAACTGTGGGCGGCGAATTCGCGCGGGGGCAGCGTGTCGATAATCGATATCGCGTCGCGGCGGGTTATCGAGACGATCGATGTTCGGACGAAGCGCTCCAACCGCCTGAAGTTCACGCCGGATGGAAAACTGGTGCTGATCTCGGACCTGGAAGGCGGCGATCTAGTGATTCTGGACGTGACGAGCCGGAAAGAAATTAAGCGGCTGCCGCTGGGGCGCGCGCCCGAAGGCATTCTGATCGAACCCAGCGGCGCGCGTGCCTATGTTGCAGTCTCCGGCGACAACAATGTAGCCGTGATCGATCTGAAAACGCTGGAAGCGACTCGCCGGATTACCGGATTTTCCAGTCCCGATGGAATGGCCTGGGTGCAATGATGAAAATTTTATCGACAGTTCTTTTTTTCGCCGCGACGGCGTGGCCCCAGCAGCCGGCCGCGCTCGTCTCGCCTGAAGTAATGAAGGATGGTAAAGTCATTTTCCGCATTGCCGCGCCACGCGCGTCGAACGTAACTTTTTACGGCGATTGGATGCCGGTTGGCACGGAAGAAAAAATGGCCAAGGATTCGAGTGGCGTCTGGAGCGTCACGACTGGACCTCTCACGCCAAGCATTTATCTGTATTCCTTCACGGTCGATGGCGTGACGATGGCGGATCCGATCAACCCGCGAATCAAACTTCGTTCGCGCACATCGGCCAGCATGGTGGAGGTTCCGGCAAATCCTCCGGCGCTGTGGGAGGCGCGCGACGTGCCGCATGGCAATGTCGAAATCAATTGGGAACGCGCGACGGCGCTTGGCGGGGAGACACGCTCGATGTGGATCTACACTCCGCCGGGTTACGAGCGGGAGTTGACCCGCCGGTACCCGGTGCTCTACCTTTTCCACGGCTCGAACGACACGGCGGCGGGTTGGACCATGGCCGGTGGCGCAAATTTTATTCTGGACAACCTTATCGCGGAGAAGAAAGCCGTTCCCATGATCGTGGCGATGCCTTATGGTCACGCCGTGCCATTCGACGCGCCGCGTTCGGAGCAGGCGAAAAACACTTCTTTATTTGAAGATTATCTGCTGCGAGACGCGATGCCGCTGGTCGAATCGAAATACCGGGTGGTGAAAAATCGCGACAGTCGCGCCATTGCGGGGCTTTCGATGGGGGGCGGGCAATCTCTCGCGATCGGCTTCCGGCATTTGGATCTGTTCAGCGGCATTGGCGCATTTAGCGCCGCCGTGCCGGGCGATTTCGAGACGCGATTTTCCGAAGCGCTGAAGCACCCCGCGGCGACGAATGAAAAAATCAAGACACTCTGGATCGGCTGCGGGCGGCAAGATTCACTTTTTGAAAGGTCGCGGAAACTTTCCGATTTACTCGATGCGAACAAGATTCGTCATACGTTCCGCGCGAGCGAAGGCGCGCACACCTACACGGTCTGGCGGGAATATTTTGCGGAGCTTGTTCCGCTGCTGTTTCAGGTTTCGCACTGAAGAGGCCACCGCGGGCCCTACGCATGGTACTTTAGGCTTGAAGGCTTATAAATCGGCGCCGCGGCGCCGTTCCAGAAGCGCCTGTCAACAGTGGTGAAGACCTTCCAATTGCGGCGAATGCAGTGTAAGCTCTCGCCCTAGGATTTGCCCCCAAATATCTCATGGCAACGGAGACCCAAACCCGGTTCCACCCTCTAAAACTCTCTCGGCGGGACAGCCCGATGAGGCTCTTGGTTCCGTGCGGCTTATTCATCTTTTATTTCGTTCTGATTACTGGTTCTCAATACTTCACCGGCGCGGCGAATTCCAGTTTTGGACTGTATCCCGACGAACCGGCCCATTTCGGCGCAAGCGTACTGGTGCACGACTATTTGATATCGGGATTTCACCAATCGCCGCTGCGCTTTGCCGTCGATTATTATGCGTCGTATCCATTCTTCGCGATTGGGTATTGGCCGCCGGCTTTTTACGCCATCGGCGGGTTCTGGATGCTGATTTTCGGCGTTGGGCACCAAAGCGCGTTTGCGCTTACGGCGGTTGTGGGCGCGTTAATCGCCGTTACGATCTTTGGAGTCGCGCGGAAATGGTCCGGCGATTGGGGCGCGGCGTTATGGGGATTGGTGTTCGTATTGGTTCCAGGCGCGGTCGAGAGCTGTTCCATGTTCATGGT
>JALYXS010000638.1 GCA_030946965.1 Acidobacteriota bacterium | reverse complement strand
GAAGCAGCAGCCGGTGGCCATCGAGTGCAATTTTCAGGTGATTTCGGGTGGCCCGGGAGTGCGCCTTGAACTGATCGGCAAGGACGAGTTGCGGAAGTTCCTTTTTTCGAAGCCGCACGAATCTTTAACGGCCACGGCATATGAGACAAGTGGCGAATTGCGGCTGCCCGTTCAGATACCCGGCGAATACGCCATAGTCATTGCGAGCAGTCCGCGGGCACTGGCGCCGGCGTCGGTGCATTTGCGCCTGGAACTCGATTTTTCAGGCACGGCAGGGATATCCGCCCGGTATTTGTCCGCCAGACGCCGGTGGGTAATCGTGGCGATCAGTTTCGCCGCTTTCTTCGCGATCGCGATCGTGTCGGGGCGGAAACTGTGGCGCGCGGCGAGGATCTATCATGTTCAACAAAATTCTAATCGCGAACCGCGGTGAAATCGCGGTGCGAGTCATTCGCACGCTTCGCGAAATGGGCATCACTTCAGTCGCGGTCTATTCGGATGTCGACCGCGCGGCGCTCCATGTCCGCAAGGCGGATGAAGCCGGGCGCGTGAACAGCTATCTCGACATCGATGAAATTCTGCGAGCCGCGACAGCCCATCGGGCCGATGCGATTCATCCGGGTTACGGTTTCCTCAGCGAGAATGCCGGTTTTGCCGCCGCGTGCGAACAATCGGGCATCGTGTTCATCGGCCCCTCGTCGCAATCGATCCGCATCATGGGATCGAAAACCGGCGCTAGGCGAGTCGCATCCGAAGCGGGCGCGCCGATTATTCCCGGCACGCGCGAAGGACTGGTCGCACCGGCCGAAGCTCTTGCGTTCGCGCGCCAGTGCGGCTATCCGGTGATGCTCAAGGCCGTGGCCGGCGGTGGCGGCAAGGGAATGCGCCGCGTCGATCGCGAACGGGATCTCGAATCCGCGTTTCGCGGAGCGTCAAGCGAAGCGGAGCGCGCATTTCGCGATCCGTCGGTCTACATCGAGAAACTCATCGAGAACCCGCGCCACATCGAGATCCAATTGATTGGCGACCGGCACGGCAACATGATTCACCTCGGCGAGCGCGAGTGCTCTATCCAGCGCCGCCATCAAAAAGTGATCGAGGAGTGCCCTTCCCCGCTAGTCACGCTGCATCCCGGGATGCGCGGCGCGATGGGACAGGCCGCGATTCGTGCCGCGAAGGCCGCGCGATATTACAACGCGGGCACGGTCGAATTTCTGGTGGATGCGGATCGCAAATTTTACTTCCTTGAAATGAATACGCGATTGCAGGTGGAGCATCCGGTGACGGAGCTGGTGACCGGCCTCGACCTGGTGCGAATGCAGATCGAAATCGCCGACGGCGCGAAACTTTCGCTTAAGCAAGAGGACGTCGCGTGGCGTGGCGCGGCCATCGAGTGCCGCATTTATGCGGAAGATCCGGAAAACCAGTTTTTTCCATCGCCGGGTAAAATCGCGCGGCTGGCCGAACCCGCCGGTCCCGGAATCCGCTTGGACTCCGGCGTCTACTCCGGCTGGACCGTTCCGCTCGATTACGATCCGCTGCTGGCGAAACTCTCCGTCTGGGCGGCTACGCGCGAGCAGGCCACGGCACGAATGCTGCGGGCGCTTGGCGAATACTACATTTCGGGAATAGAAACGAACCTGAACTTTTTCCGGGGCATACTGGAAGACGCGGAATTCCGCGCCGGCAATCTTCACACGGGTTTCCTAGACGACTTTTTCGCGCGCCGCGCGCCGCGGCCCAAGCCGGACGAGATTTTGGAAAAGCTTGCGAACATCGTGGGTGCGCCTCGAGGTCCGGCGCTCTCAAAGGCGGCGACTCGCGCCGCTTCAACATGGCGCACGTTCTGCAATGATTGAAGACAAGCCGGAAGACAATCCGGAAAACAAGCCGGATGTGGTTGAAGTCGAGCCCGGCGTATACTCCATTCTGCTCAACGGCCGCAGTTACGAAGCGCGCGCCGACGGCGACGTCATATCCATCGACGGCCATCGGATTCGCGTCGAGATCCAAGACCCGCGCCGCTGGAATCCAGCCAAGTCGCGATGGAAATCGGAAGGCGAGAGCATAAAAGCTCCCATGCCCGGCAAAATCGTTCGGGTACTCGTCAAAATTGGGGACGACGTAACCGCGGGTCAAGGCTTGGTCGTGATCGAGGCAATGAAAATGCAGAACGAGTTGAAATGGCCGCGCGCGGGAAATGTGACGGCAATAAACATCAAGGAAAACGACGCGGTCATCGCGGGAACGGTTCTCGCCATGATCGAATAATCGCGCGAATAACCGCGCGCGGGATAATGAAATTCATGGCGCAAGACGCATGCCCGTTCTGCCGCGGCACCGGCTGGAAAATAGTGGAACATGAGGCTCTTTCCGGCGCCGAACGGTGCGATTGCGTGAGCGAATCGCGCGCCAAGCGCTTCGAAGAGAAGGCAAATATACCGGAGCGCTACCGCACCAAGTCATTCGACAATTTTAAGATCCCTTCGGATAATCCGATCGCCAGTCAAAAACTAAGTTCAGCCTTAGTCATGCTCAAGGGCTACAAGAACGCTTTTCCCAATGTCAAGCCTCTGGGCCTTCTTCTGATGGGAGATCCGGGATCCGGCAAGACCCACCTCGCGGTCGCCACGTTACGCGAACTGATCGGTAAGTGGGGTGTCGAAGGAATATTCTTCGACTACCAGAATCTGCTGGACAAGATCCGTTCCGGATTCGACAAGACTTCCGGCGCAAGCGATCGCGAAGCCTATCGGACCGCGATGGAAGCCGAAGTCCTCCTTCTCGACGACCTCGGCGCGCAGCGCACCATCGAATGGACTGAAGATGCGGTCGCCTCGATCATCACCTACCGCTGCAATAACAACAAGCCTTTAATTGCCACAACGAACCTTTCCGATCCCGATGCGGGCGATCAGATTGTCAGTCGATCCAAGATACTTCCCGATAGCATTGATTACCGTACCTCGCTGACCGACCGGATTGGCGCCCGCGCGCGGTCGCGGCTTTTTGAGATGTGCCGCATCATCAATCTGCGCGGCGTCGCGGATTACCGTCTCGCGTCGCGATGAGGCGGCTACTCCTCCTATTGCTCCTGACGGGCGGGGCCCGCGCGGCTTATGTGCAGTCCGTCGAATTTCCGTATGCATCCTATCCGCGCCAATTTTGGGAACGCGAATTAGTCTGGCTCAAGAACATCGGAATACGCAGCGTCACGTGCCCCGTCCGGCCCGATGCCGCGGATTTTCTGCAACTCCT
>JALYXS010000609.1 GCA_030946965.1 Acidobacteriota bacterium | reverse complement strand
GGTTCTGCTGCCCGATGGGCCCCCGGGAGCGAAACCGCTGATACCGGACACCTACTCGCACGGAATCGGCATTTCTCCGGATCGCAAAACCCTGTGGGTGAACAGCCTGCTCGATAACTCCGTCTCCGTTTTTTCCATGCCCGATCTCCGATTGCTGAGCACCACCAAGGTTGGCCGCGGCCCGGATTGGCTGCCGTTCACGCCCGATAACCGCCGTTGCTACGTCTCGAATGCCGGATCGAATTCGGTTTCAGTGCTTGACGTTGCGACGCACAAAGAACTGCGGCAGATTCCAGTGGGCAAAGTGCCAAAACGCATCATCGCCAGCGACTGAGCCACGGATCAAAAATAATATTCCAAGAAATTGCCGGTCGTATTTCCACATAGGTGATGGCACTACCTCTATAGAACCGGAAGTGCCGGAAAGAAGGGTTGCATGAAAACACCTGCCGTTCCGCTGTTCATTCCCGAGATCTCACCCGTTTGCCTCGCGTGTGCCGCTACGCTCACCGCGGGCGATCACGTAGATCTCTGCCTTGCTTGCTACCGGGCCGTCTTCGCCGAGCCTAACGATCCAAAAGCCTGGCGTGCCAAATTCGCCATCCGAGTCGCGCCGGTTTTCCTCGGCCGCGCCGCTGCGTGAAGGTAGACACCCTCCGCCATTTCAGGGAGATATAAAGGATAAGAAGAATAGATCCGCAATCACCTATGGGCCAAGACAGGAACATCGAAGTCGTTCCTACATCTATTCTTGCTGCCCAAGGGGCGACCCCGCTTCTTGTAGCCCGTCAACCCTTCTGAAGAAAATCCGGGGTGCCTGCTACGGTCCAGTGCAAGCCGTTCAAGGCTGAGAATTGCTTCGCCCATCTGACTATATTCCAGGCGCAATTCAGCCAATACTTTGATCAAATCCATTTGTACGCGTCCTTTAAACACGCTAACGAGGGACATTTCACATAACAAATAATATACTTGAGAATTAATTATCTTACATTTTTCGAAAAAATGCTTGAATAATACATCTGAATTTTAAAATATATCGTTAAACTGAAGAAGTTTGGTGGTTGTATACCTGAACCATGCGGTAAGCCACCGGAACTTTCCACTGCTCTCAAGCCAAAACCTTTCGCACACTTACCCGCGCTTGACATGCACGGCCCCCGCGCGTTAGGTTGAACACACTTCCAGGTCGCGAAGCGGTTCCTTGTCGAATCGATAGTTCGGTTCAGCAATATCTTCCATGGCTGCCCCAACCTCTCAATTTGACGCCGGTCCTTTCGCCGGTTACGATCTCGACGACGCGTGGGACGAGATGTTCGACAGTTCGGGCGAGCCTCGCCCTCACTATCGCGAATTGCACGCCCGGCTTCTGACCATCCCGCCCGAGGAACTCCGAAAGCGCAAACAGGCCGCGGATCTCGCATTTCTGAATCAGGGAATTACGTTCACGGTCTATGGCCGCGAAGAAGGGACCGAGCGCATTTTTCCACACGACCTCTTGCCGCGCATCATCGCCAATAGCGAATGGCGCGAAATCGAAGCAGGACTGACCCAGCGCATCACGGCCTTGAACCTTTTTCTGCACGATATTTATCACGAAGGCAAGATCCTAGCCGATAAAGTGATCCCGCGCGAGGTGATCTTCACGTGCAAGCACTATCGCCGCGAAATGCGCAACGTTCAGGTGCCAAAAGACCGGTACGTCACCGTCGTCGGAACCGATCTTATCCGCGGGCCCGATGGCCGGTTTGTCGTGCTGGAGGACAATCTTCGCGTGCCGAGCGGCGTGTCCTACATGCTTACCGGCCGCGAGATCGTCAAGCGCATGTTCCCGGCTCTCTATCGAAGTTGCGGCGTGATGCCCATCGAACATTACAGCCAGGCGCTACTTTCGACCTTGCGCGCCCTTGCGCCGCGTGAACGCCCCGACCCGCGAATTGTTCTGTTGTCGCCCGGAGTTTACAATTCGGCGTACTTCGAGCACGCGTTTCTGGCGCGTCAAATGGGAATCGATCTCGTCGAAGGCCGGGATCTCGCGGTTCACGACGACGTCGTTTACATCCGAACGACGGCCGGTCTGGTCCGGGTGGATGTCATTTACCGGCGTATCGACGACGATTTCATCGATCCCCTCGCCTTCCGTCAGGGCTCCGGGCTAGGCGCTCCCGGCTTGTTCAATGCCTACCGCGCCGGAAATGTCGCGTTGGGCAACGCCATCGGAACGGGAGTCGCGGACGATAAGGCGGTGTACGCTTATGTGCCGGCTATTGTCAAATACTACCTTGGCGAAGATCCCATTCTGGACAACGTAGAGACCTATCTGATGACCAACGACGCGCAGCGGGCGCACGTTCTCGAAAATCTGGAGCAGATGGTCGTGAAGGCCGTCGGCGAGTCTGGCAGCTACGGAATGCTGATCGGCCCCCACAGCAGTGCCGAAGACCGGGAGGAGTTCCGCCGCCGCATTCTGGCCGACCCGCGCAATTACATCGCGCAGCCCGTTGTCCATCTTTCACGCGCGCCTTGTTTCATGGAAGGCAAGGCGCAGGCGCGGCACGTCGATTTGCGCCCGTACGTGCTGTTCGGCGATAAAGTCACCATCGTTCCGGGCGGTCTCACGCGGGTTGCCCTCCGCCGCGGATCCCTTGTGGTGAACTCGTCGCAGGGCGGCGGCAGCAAAGATACCTGGGTCATCCACGAATAAGATGCTTTCGCGCGTGGCGGACAATCTGTATTGGATGAGCCGTTATCTGGAGCGCGCCGAAAATGCGGCGGCCCTGATCGACGAGCACCTCAATCTGATGCTCGACTCGGCTTCGGTTTCACTCGACCAGCGATGGACGCGCGTGATCGCGAGCTTGGGGATGCCGCCGGTCGAGCCTTCCGCCGCGTCGATAGCCCACGCTTTGGCTTTCGATAGCGAGAGCAGATTCTCGATCGTGAGTTGCATCGACTCCGCGCGCGACAACGCCCGGCAGGTGCGCGAGCAGGCGAGCTCGGCGATGTGGGAACAATTGAACCGGCTCTACCACGCCGTTCGCGACGCCGGAGTGGAAGAGCAATGGCGATCCGACCCTCACGCGTTTCTGAAGACTGTTCGCGACGGCGCGTACCTGTTTCAAGGCATCACCGATTCCACCATGAATCACGACCAGGGCTGGCGCTTCATTCAACTTGGCCGCTACCTGGAACGCGCGGGGGCGTTGGCCATCGTTCTGGACGTTCATTTTCGGACATTCGCGTCCGAGCCGGGTCAGTCCGAAGAGCTTGCCGAGCACCTGGAATGGATCGGTCTTCTCAAGAGTTGCTCGGCTTTCGAGGGGTATTGCAAAGTGTACACGGCCGACGTCAGAGCCGAGCGCGTGGCCGAGTTTCTGTTGCTGAACGAGGTCTTTCCGCACTCGCTCCGGTTCTGCGCCGAGCGCATTCAGAACGCCGTGGAGGCTCTGCCGGAGGGTTCCAGAAAGGCGGCCGCGCGGCTGGTGAGCCACACCGGCCGTTTGCGCGCCACGTTGAGCTTCAGCAATATCGATGAAATCATGTCGGGCGGCCTACACTCCTGGCTCGACAATGTCCTGCGGCAGTGCCAGCTTATCCACCTCGCCATCCGGGATGTCTACATCGACTACCCCATTGAGAGAGCCATCGCGGTCTAAGCCCACCATGTATTACTCCATTCGGCACGTAACGCGTTTTCGGTATAGCGCCCCCATTTACGAGAGCATGATGGAGGTCCGCATGTACCCGCGCAGCGAAGACGCGCAGCGCTCGTACTCGTTCGAGCTTGCGGTGCAGCCCCGGGCCCGTGTCTCGTCCTACCGCGATTCGCTCGGCAACACCGTTCAA
The DNA here is from genome assembly GCA_030946965.1 of Acidobacteriota bacterium. GTDB lineage: Bacteria > Acidobacteriota > Terriglobia > Bryobacterales > Bryobacteraceae > JALYXS01. Next base: position 2,335 of record JALYXS010000609.1, on the reverse strand, counting down.
TATTTCGATATCCCGGACAACCATCGCGAATTGGCCATTACCGCCGAAGCGTTGGTGGGCCTTGATTCAGTGCCGTTCCCCGACCGCCTCGAGGACGGCGATTGGAAATTTCTGACTTCCGATCAGATTTCGAGCGAGGCTTATGAGATGCTGCTTCCAAGCCATTTCGCCCGCCCCGGTCCGCTGTTGAATGAGCTCGCTGCCCGAATTGGCGCGGAGCGCCGCGGCGATCCTCTGTCACTGGTAAAGGAACTCAATGAGGCGATGTATCGCGCCTTCGAATACAAGCCCAAGGCGACCCGGGTGGACTCTCCGATCGAGGACGCGCTCGCGGCCAAACAAGGCGTCTGCCAGGATTTCGCGCACGTTTTCATCACGATCCTACGCGGTTTGGGGATTCCGGCTCGCTATGTAAGCGGCTACCTATACCAGAGCGGCGATCAGACGGAGCGGTCGCGGGAAGGCGCCACCCATGCCTGGGTAGAGACTTGGCTACCGGGCACGGGGTGGATCGGCTTCGACCCGACCAACAACCTGCTCGCTTCCGATCGTCACATCCGCACCGCCATCGGGCGGGACTATGCGGACGTGCCGCCGACGCGCGGCGTGTTCAAGGGCGAGGCGTCAAGCAAGCTGACCGTGTCGGTAACGGTCCGGCCATCGGAGATCCTGCCGCCCGGTCACGAGCTTGTTCCCGAACTGGTGACGGAAGAAATCATCGGTGCGCCGAAGAGCGACCGGCAGCACGAACAAGCGCAACAACAACAGTAAAGCCCCGGTTCAGGAGGTATCGCCATCGGGCGCGGGCTCCCGCAATCTGGACAACGCCGCCTCCACCCATGTTGACGGCAGTTCATCCACCGCGCGGCGCATGCGCTCCTGCCACCAACTCGATATCTGTCCCAGATCCTCGCGTTGAAAACGATGTTCCACCAGTTCATAACTACCTCGCCGGTAGAGGAGCAGGTCGATGGGGAAGTCCACGTTGGAGGCGCACAGCCGCGTGGCATCGAACGCCAGAATACCTAGTTTGAAACCATAGAGGATCGGATCGGAGAAAGTGAGCGAACGCTCCAGAATCGGCTTGCCGAAACCGGAGTTGCCAATGATTTGATACGGCGTGTCGGGACCAACCTCCACCCAGTTGCCTTCCGGGTACACCATGAATAGGCGATGCACGGAGTCGCCGGTCATCTGGCCGCCAATCAGAGCGTGAATATTGAAATGAAGATCGGCTTCGCGCAAGGCTTTCGAATCCTCCTCGCCGATTCGCCGCACCTGGGCGGAATAGAGATTCACTACCTTAAAAAGCCGTTCCCGCACCGAACTTTCGCGCGTGAAGGCCTCCTCGAAGTAGAGCAGCGTTTTATCGCGTAGCGAGCGCAGGCCGGAGTTAAGGATAAAAAAAGAAAATCCCGACCCCTGATACGTCGCTACCTTACTGGCGGTGAGCGATTCTGCCCCCGACACGACGCGAGTGTCGGCAATGCCGACAAGCCCTTCTTCGACCGTAATTCCGAGGCAAAATGTCATTCAGTCCTTTTGACGTTGAATCATCATCTTCGCAGCTTCGATCGCGCCCCCGCATATCCAACTACGTTTTGGTTAGAATAAAGCGGATGGCGGCTTAGAACCCTGTCGCTCGTTGCCTAGTTGCCTGTATCAATATTGGCAAGTCACCATCGACGATCTACCGCGAGAATCCCGTGCTGATCCGATTAGGCTACGACATTCAATTCGACAGTCCCGCGACAACGGCGGTGGTGGGGATGCTGCACGTTCACCCGTCGCGAACGGCGAACCTGCTGGAGCCCGACGTATTGCACACGGATCCGGTAGTGCCGGTCGAGCTATACAGAGATTCGTTCGGTAACGTGTGCTCCCGCTTTGTGGCGCCCGAGGGCGGAATCCGGATCTACAACCGGACTCTCATTCACGACTCGGGCCTGCCGGACCCCGCCGGTCTGGACGCCGCCTTTGTCCCCGTGGAAAACCTGCCGGTCGAAGTGTTGCGCTACCTGCTCGCGTCACGATACTGCGAGGTGGATCTGCTCTCCAACACCGCCGTGGAATTGTTCGCGGACACGAAGCCCGGTTGGGAGCGCGTTCAAGCGATCTGCACCTGGGTAAATCGCAAGGTCGTCTTCGGATACCACTTCGCGCGGCCAACGCGCACGGCGCTCGATGTGTATACCGAGCGCGCGGGCGTGTGCCGCGATTTCCAGCACCTGGCCATCGCGTTTTGCCGCGCCTTGAACATTCCGGCCCGGTACGCGACGGGATATCTGGGAGACATCGGCGTTCCAATCTCTCCCACCGCCATGGATTTCAGCGC
>JALYXS010000597.1 GCA_030946965.1 Acidobacteriota bacterium | reverse complement strand
TGCCTGATCCGTTTCCGGCCGATCATGATGACGACCATGGCCGCGCTGCTGGGAGCCGTGCCAATTGCCTTCGGATACGGGGCCGGTGGCGAGGCGCGGCAACCGCTCGGACTAGTTGTGGTGGGGGGCCTGCTGTTTTCGCAACTCGTGACCCTCTATCTCACGCCGGTTGTGTACACGTACCTCGCGGGAGCGCAAGAGAACTGGCTGCAACGCCGGAAGAAAAAGCGGATGGAAGAACTCGTGGCGGCTAATTAATTGTGGCGCACGCACTCCTGCGTGCCGTGTCGAGACTTTTCTCGACACCTTTCAGCGTGCCAACATCCTGTTGCGCCGGACGGAACTTCTGTCTCTGGGGAAACCCGTATCCTCACTAAGTAGCCGGCGCCAGTTCTTCCGTCCATTTCTTATTCCGCCGTTGCAGCCGCTTCTCTTGCGCTCCCGCGAGGTAAGTGCTTCCGTCTACGGGGCTGTTAGCAGGCCAGTGGGCTATTGCCGAGCCATTGACGAACGGCAATTTTGCCACCGGCGATTTCACTGGCTTTACGAGATCGGCCTTCGGCCATACCCTGACGCCTGCAGTGCCCACGGGGATTGTTAAAAGCTGCTGGCGTCGAGGGGGACGGGAACGACGGCAACTACCTGCAATGCAGCCACCGTGGGCGCCGGCACGAATGTTCCCGCGCCGGGTCTGTCTGCCTGGTGTGCTACGATTCACGCTTTACCCGTGGCGCCGGGCAGCCCCGCAACAACTTATGGCGAAACGGAGACTCCCTTACAAGAGCAACGCTGAGCGCCGCGGAGTTGACTCGTATCACAACGCTATGCGGATTCATTCCATTAGGGATATATAAGAATTCGGCCCCGGCTTGTTATACTCACGATTCACGTACACCGCGTCCAATCCCACATCATGCCAGCTTCGCCCGATTGCGGAAGATTGCTTTTTCCGCTTCTGCTGTTTTCCCAAATTTTCTGGGGCCAGACCGCCTCTCCCGGCACGCCGTCGCTAGAAGCCAGCTCCAGGCCCTACCAACGTCCCGAAGCCTGCCTGCCCTGTCACCAGCGCCAGTACGACGAACTCCGCAGCGCGGTAAAAGCGGGCTATCGCAATGTAAGTCCATTGATGAATGGACTCGAGCTCGCCTCCAACTTTCTCACCGGCGGCCTCCTTCGCCCGGTGTATGGGGACAGCACTAAAATCGCGGTCGACGGCACGCCGCTGCGGAGCAATCTGGTAAGCACGCCTTCGTTCACGAATATCAGCCAGGCGCGGGCGGGCTTCTGCATCAGTTGCCATAATCCTCACCTGCAACTGATGGGAGAAGATCCCAAGAAGCGGGAGGTGCCGGAGTTGCCTGGCACGGGCGTCGATTTCCGGCCGGACCTGATTCGTCCGCTACGGGATTTTCACCTGACGAGCTCCGCGGGAGACCAGGTGCTGCCTTCGGAAGCCGGCGGAGATCCGCCGCCCGGGGCCCTCCCTTCGCTGGGCGCGGCGGGAATCACTTGCGACGTTTGTCATAACGTCACCGGTCCCGACATGCATCGGAGTTTTCAACACGATGGCTTCGGAAACATGAGCCTGACGTTCATGCCTTCGCTCGAAAAAGTTGGGCCGTTTCTGTTCGCCGACCTGCCCCGGCATGGATTTCACATGGGCAGCAACGATCCCGATCGGATTGCTTTTCTGCGTAGCAGCGCGCTCTGCAATTCGTGTCATGACGTGCGCGTGCCCGGCGCGGGATCTCTCACGCACGAGGAGCACGACATTAATCCCGGCGGCGAAAAGGTCGCCTACTTCCGCCTGGAAAACCTGAGCACCGAATGGCAAACGGGCCCATACAATAGCGCCAACAATCCCTTTGGAAAGGTCGTGCGGTGCCAGGATTGCCACATGTCGACGTTCCCGTTTAGCAGACCTTCGACGTACCGGGTAGGCGGCATGGAAGTGACTAGCCCGACGCCCGGAATCTTCCCTTCGGATTACGCGGCGGTGCCGGGCGTCTCCACGGAACTGGGGCAACCGCTGCAGAAACGGTCCGTTGTGACGCACTACTTGACGGGAGTGGACGTGCCTTTAATGTCCACCCGAAATCTGCAAGAGCGGCTTGGATCCGATTACCCCGACGCACGGCAGGACGGCCTCGATAACCACGGTCTGCCGCGTTCTATTGCCGCGCGGCGCATCGAGCTCTTGAAGGCCGCGACGCGAATCGGGCTCGATAAAACAGACGCAACCGCCACGACTGGACAGCCATTTACGGTGCGCGCCACGGCGGTCTCGCTGACCGGACACCGCTTCCCCGCGGGATTCTCGCAAGAGCGCACCGCCTACATCGAATTGACTGTTAAAGACGATAACGGCCTCCTGCTCTATCAATCGGGCTACCAAATCGATAAGCCGCATCCCGAAACGGGCGAGACGGAGCCTGATGGAAATCTCGACGATGAAGACTTGGAGCATGTTCACGCGGTTGTCGACCCGGGCCTGAACACTCCCTCTTACGAACCGGGACCGGCCGTAAACGGGCACACCAATCAGATTTTCGAACTCGGTCCCGATAGCGGCCCGGAGACGCGCGTGTACACCGGTGCGCCGCGCGGCTTGGTGCTGTTCCGCAACGAGCTGACGCGGATCTTCCTGCCCGGGGATGAACTCGGCCGGCGGGATTCGAACGGCCGGAATATCGTTCTCGACCGGCCCCATTTTGAGGAGGTGTACAGCGCCAGTTTCGCCAACGCCGTAGATAACTTCCGGTCGCTCGCGCCTCTGCGTCCCACAACTTACCAATACGAAGTGCAACTGCCGGGAGCAACGGAGTTGGAAGCGCTTGGAGTGCGATTAAAAGGTCCGCTGCACGTTCATGCGCAAATCAACTTCGAGCATTTTCCGCCGCTTTTCCTGCGATTTCTGGCGAGAACGACGGGGCCGGACGGTCCCGCAGGTCATTCTCTCCACCTTCTCGATGAGAAGACT
>JALYXS010000592.1 GCA_030946965.1 Acidobacteriota bacterium | reverse complement strand
CCATTCGCGAAGTAGTCGTCGAGCTTGCGAAACTGCGAAGCGATGGAGTCTTCGGGTAAACGGATTTCAACTACGAGGTCGGGACCGCGATCGAGAAAATTGCCGCGATGAGCGCCGAACACGACCGCCACGTCGGGAAGACGGAAACGGTTCCACTCCCCCGATCTGAAGACGGCAGTGTAACTCGCTTCCGACATAACCTCCCGATCTGGAGTCGAAATACTCGTCGAGCTTCCGAAAACATCTACCTTGAATTCGCGAGTGAGAATACGTGCCCAAGTTTAATTCCTGAACTTCGCCATCGATGTATTCACAGTGCTCGTAAGCGGGGTTGGAAAGATACTCTTCAACGGAGACGAGCGCATTGGCGACTGAACTAGCCATGAAAATTTAATATACGAAACCCAGCTTCTTCAAAGTCGAGGCCGGTTCGCCGCCTTCGAACTGCGCGAGCGAAGCTTTCTCGTGTCCGTTCTCGATCGCCACGCCAGCCGGCGTCGATGTATACGGAAACGTCTTCTTCAACAGCGCGAAATCGGTGGAGATCACGCCCTTCAAACCCGTATCCTTCTCCATGAACGCCTTGGCAAATTGCGGCTGCGCGGTGGCCACGCCCACGACGCGCGTGTCCCCCCAATTCAGCTTGGCCATGCGGCGGCCCGCTTCCAGGCAGTGCATGCATTCGGGATCGAAAAAATACACGAAAACCTTGCCCTCTTGAATCGAGTAGGGCTTGCCATCGACCGTGATCGTATCGGGCGCCTTAGCCCCCGTTTGCCGCGTCGCCGCGACACCATAGGAGACCAGCGCGAACACGCCAACCGCCGCCAGAACTAGAGCGGCTCCGCGCAGGCTGTCCGATCTCCTGGCCCAAACGCCCGCGATTACAGCGAGCAAGAGCATGACTCCATCGCCCACGAAGAACCCAGGCCCCACGGCGCGCTTCACCCACGGAAAGCAGGAACACTCCGCGCCGCGCAGCTCGTTATAGTGAATTCCGATGAACACCATGAAAGCCAGCAACAGAGCTCCACCTAGCCATGAGCCCCATTTTCGAAAGCGTGGAACCAGCAGCAGAACGCCCGCAAACGTCTCCGTCGTGCCGAGCAATACCGCGGCCAGCACGCTCAAACTCTGCGGGACTTTGGCTTGCGCCAGACGAACGCCGGCGCCGGTTGGGTCGGTGATTTTCCAGAGTCCGGCAATCAGCAGGATGAGCGCGATCAGCACCGCCGCAATCCAGTTTACAGCCGTTTTCCAGCGAGGTTTTTCGAGTGGAACTAGCGCCGCCTCGGGCGAGACTACGCCATGTGTCATATATCTTCTATATTAGTCGAATGGACTGGGGCGGATTCCGATTAGGCTGTTGGATCGCTACCGCGGCTTTTATAGTTCACACACCGTGCCGCGCGCAAACAGCCGATCTGATTGTTGTGAATGCCCACATTTATACCGTGGATGAAGCTCATCCCGCGGCATCCGAAATCGCGGTGAAAGGCGGCAGGATTCTGGCTGTAGGCGGCGGCCTTTCGCGCCACGCCGGACCCGCCACTAAGCGCATCGATGCCCACGGCGCGACCGTACTTCCGGGACTGATCGACTGCCACGCGCATATGCGGAATCTAGGCGACAGTCTGGAAATGCTGGATCTGCGCGGCGCGAAATCGGAAGGCGAAATAGTCGAGAAGGTCCGCCGGGCGGTGCGCGACCGTAAACCCGGCGAATGGATTCGGGGCCGCGCCTGGGACCAGAATCTCTGGCCCGGCAAACAGTTCCCCACCGCCCAGGGACTCTCCGCCGCCGCGCCGGACAACCCCGTTTTTCTCACGCGCGTGGACGGCCACGCCGCCTGGGTGAATCGGAAAGCGCTCGATATGGCGGATATAAACGGCTCGACTTCCGATCCCGCGGGCGGCAAGATCATACGTAACGTTTCCGGCTCTCCCACGGGAGTTTTCATCGACAGGGCGCAGGATTTAGTGGCGCGCAAAATTCCCGCGCCCACGCCGGAAGAGAACGAGCGCCGGATCGCGCGTGCCGCCAAAGAGTGCGCGCGGCTCGGTTTGACGACAGTGCATGACGCTGGAGTGGACGAAGCCGACATCGCTGCGTACCGCGCATTAATCGCGAGACATCAACTGCCCGTGAGGGTTTACGCCATGATCGCGGGAACTTCATGGGGAACTTCATGGAAGAATAACCACGGCCCGGAAATTGGCGAGCGCCTCACGATTCGCGGTATCAAGCTCGTATCGGACGGTGCGCTCGGATCGCGCGGCGCGGCGCTGCTGCAACCCTATGCGGACGATCCCTCAAACTCGGGCTTGTTAATCCTGGATGAAGCGTCCATTCGCCGCGTCGCGCTCGAAGCAGTGGCTCGCGGATTTCAGGTGAACACGCACGCCATTGGCGATCGCGCTAATCGCACGGTTCTGAACGCGTATGCGGCCGCGCTCAAAGGCCCTAACGAAAAGCGGTTCCGGATCGAGCATGCACAGGTAATCGCGCCGGACGATTTCGCGCGCTTCCGTCAATACTCCGTGATCGCGTCCATGCAATCGACGCACGCGACCAGCGATATGGGTTGGGCGATTACGCGGCTGGGGCCGGAGCGCATCAAGGGCGCATACGCCTGGCAAACGTTCCTGAAATTGGGCGTCCGCGTGCCGAACGGCTCCGATTTCCCCGTCGAAAACCCGAATCCGATTTGGGGATTTTATTCCGCTGTAACACGCGAGGACCAGGAGGGGAATCCTCCCGGCGGCTGGTTTCCCGATCAACGCATGACCCGCGAACAGGCTCTTAAAAGCTGGACTATCGAGGGCGCGTACGCCGCTTTCGAGGAGAACGTAAAAGGTTCGATTTCTCCGGGAAAACTGGCGGATTTCGTGATGCTCTCGAACGACATCATGAAAATACCCGCCTCTGAAATCCGGAAAACGCGCGCGATCATGACATTTTTGAACGGCGAGATCGTCTACGCGGAATGAAATTCGCCGCCGTTCTTTTATGGCTCGCCTCTGTGTCGCCCGCCGTTCTCACCGACGACATTTATCAGATTCCCGCGCGCGAATGGCGCTACGTGCAATTTGTTTTGAAGCAGCAGCCGGTGGCCATCGAGTGCAATTTTCAGGTGATTTCGGGTGGCCCGGGAGTGCGCCTTGAACTGATCGGCAAGGACGAGTTGCGGAAGTTCCTTTTTTCGAAGCCGCACGAATCTTTA
>JALYXS010000561.1 GCA_030946965.1 Acidobacteriota bacterium | reverse complement strand
ACAACGCCGGCACCGTCGAATTCCTGGTCGATGCGGATTCGGGCGAGTTCTATTTCATCGAAGTGAACCCGCGCGTGCAGGTCGAGCACACCGTGACGGAGATGGTCACGGGCATCGATATCGTTCGCTGTCAAATTCTGGTCGCTCAGGGCGCGAAGCTGCACGAACCGCCGATCTCGCTTCCCTATCAAGAAAAAATTCCGCTCTACGGGTACGCGCTGCAGTGCCGCATCACCACCGAAGATCCCACCCAAAATTTCACGCCGGATTACGGCAAGATTCACACCTACCGGTCGCCGGCCGGTTTCGGTATTCGTCTCGATGGCGGTTCGGCTTACGGGGGAGCGACCATCACGCCGTATTACGATTCGCTGCTGGTGAAGGTCACGGCGTGGGCGAGCGAATTTCCGCAGGCTTGCCATCGCATGGACCGGGCGCTGCGCGAATTCCGCATCCGCGGCGTGAAGACGAACATTCCGTTTCTCGAAAATGTCGTCAATCATCCGAGTTTCGAGGCGGGCGACGTCACCACGTCCTTCCTCGACGAGAATCCGGCGCTGTTCGATTACACGCCGCGTAAAGATCGCGCGACTAAGCTGCTGACCTATCTCGGCGAAGCGATTGTGAACGGAAATCCGGAAGTCGCCGGCAAGCCCAAGCCTGCCCGCATCGTTGCCGCTCCCGTGCTGAAAGCAGATCTGAGCGAGCCTCCGCCGGGAACCAAACAACTGCTCGAACGGCTTGGCGCGGAAGGTTTCGCCGAATGGACGCGCTCGCAAAAGCGGCTGCTGATCACCGACACAACTTTTCGCGATGCTCACCAATCGTTGCTCGCGACGCGCATGCGGACCTACGATCTGGCGGCGGCCGCAAATTTCGTCGCACACCGGCTTTCCGGTCTTTATAGCGTCGAAATGTGGGGCGGAGCGACGTTCGACGTCTCCATGCGTTTTCTGCTCGAAGATCCGTGGCAGCGGCTCCGGCGCTTGCGTTCGGCCATCCCGAATATCTGCTTTCAGATGTTGTTGCGAGCGTCGAATGCCGTAGTCTACACGGAGTACACGTACAACGTTGTACGCGAATTCATCGCGGAATCGGCGGTTCAGGGCATCGACATTTTTCGCATTTTCGATTCGCTTAACTGGCTGCCGAATATGAAAGTGGCAATGGAGGCGGTGCGCAAGACGGGCCGGATCTGCGAAGCCGCGTTCTGCTATACGGGCGACATTCTCGATCCGCGGCGCACGAAATATTCGCTCGGCTATTACCTGAAGATTGCGAAAGAGCTGGAGCGCATGGGCGCGCACATCATCGGCATCAAAGACATGGCCGGGCTGCTGCGACCCTACGCCGCCGGGGAACTGGTGAAAGCACTGCGGCGGGAAATCGGCATTCCGATTCACTTTCATACTCACGATACCAGCGGGGTTAACGCGGCATCGATTCTGAAAGCGTCCGATGCGGGCGTGCATGTAGCCGATGCGGCCATCGCTCCGATGAGCGGCCAGACCAGCCAGCCGAATCTCAATTCGATCGTGGCGGCGCTTGCCAACACCAAGCGCGACACCGGTCTCGATATCGAAGCGCTAAACCAGTGCGCGGATTATTGGGAAGTGGTGCGGACCTACTACGCGCCCTTCGACACCGGACCGAAAACCGGTTCGGCTGAAGTGTATCTGCATGAGATGCCCGGCGGCCAGATCACGAATCTGAAAGAACAGGCCGAATCGATGGGCTTAGGCGAGCGATGGCCCGAGATTGCGCGCACGTACGCGGAAGTGAACATTGCGTTCGGCGATATTGTGAAAGTCACGCCATCGAGCAAAGTGGTTGGCGATCTCGCGATTTTTCTGATCAGCCACGGCATGACCGTCGCCGAGTTTCTGAATTTGGGGCCGGATCACCAGTTACCGATCCCGCACTCGGTGGTCGATATGTTTTCCGGTTCACTGGGGATTCCCGATGGGGGATGGCCCGCGAACGTGCGGAAGATCGTGCTCCATGGGAAGAAGCCGGAGCGTGGGCGGCCGGGCGCGCGATTGCCCGCTATCGATCTCGGCGAGACCGCTCTGAAGATCGCCGGCGAGATTGAGCGCGAGCCTTCCCGCGATGAGGTGCTGAGCTACCTCATGTACCCGGAAGTCTTCCTAAAGTTCGCTCGGGGACAGCAGAGTTACGGCGGCCTGGACGTGTTGCCTTCGCCGCAATTCTTTTTCGGAATGGAGAAGGGCGAGGAGATCGCGGTCGATCTGGAGGAAGGCAAGACTCTGGTCGTCAAATTCCTGACGGTCGGCGAACCGCGTCCCGATGGCACGCGCACGGTTTTTTTCGAACTAAACGGACAGCCGCGCGAAGTGGAAGTGCGCGACAAGGAATTGGGAGCGAGTGGGGAGCAGCACCAGAAGGCCGACCCGGCCCAGCCGGGGCAGGTGGGCGCTCCGCTTCCGGGTTTAGTGACCGTGGTTGCGGTGAATGAAGGCCAAACGGTGAAGAAGGGCGACCGGCTTCTGGTTATGGAAGCAATGAAAATGCAGAGCACGATCTATGCGCCGGCGGCCGGGAAGGTCGCGAAAGTGCTGGCGCGCGCGGGGCAGCAGGTTGAATCGAAAGATTTGCTGATGGTTCTCGAATGAGCCGGAACATAGTCTTTTTTCTACTAACCCTTTGCACAATCGCGCCTGCCCAGAAAGATTGGCGAACATACGGCGGGAACTCCGCGAGCACGCGCTACTCCACGCTATCGGGCATCAATCGCCGCAACGTCGCGCAACTGAAAGCTGCCTGGACCTACGATACCGGCGACGCTTTCCCCGGTTCCGAAATGCAATGCCAGCCTATTGTGATCAATGGCGTTTTCTACGCCACCACGCCGAAGCTGCGGCTGATCGCTCTCGATGCCGCCACCGGAAAGCTGCGCTGGCAATTCGATCCCAATTTCGCGGGCAGGACAATCGGGAAATCGCGGAACCGCGGCATCGCTTATTGGGAGAGCGGCGCCATTCCCGGCGAAGACCGCCGGATTTTTGTAGTTTCCCGAAGCTTTCTCCATGCCGTGGATGCGGCAACCGGAAAGTCGATCGCGAGCTTTGGAAATGGCGGCCAAGTGGACCTCCGCGAAGAGCTCGGTCGCGACGCGCGGAACATGACGATCTCGGCCACGTCCCCGGGCATCGTCTACAAGGATCTCTTGATTCTCGGCAGCATCGTCAGCGAAACTTTGCCCGCCGCTCCCGGAGATATTCGCGCGTACGATGTCCACACGGGAGCGATCCGTTGGACCTTCCACACCATCCCCCATCCCGGCGAGTTTGGCTATGAAACCTGGCCGAAGGAAGCCTGGAAATACATTGGCGGCGCGAACAACTGGGCCGGCATGAGCCTCGACGAAAAGCGCGGTCTGGTTTTCGTTCCCACCGGATCGGCGGCTTTCGATTTCTACGGTTCGAACCGGCTTGGCGACAACCTGTTCGCGAATACTCTGCTCGCGCTTGACGCCGCAACGGGAAAGCGCGTCTGGCATTTTCAATCTGTACGGCACGATCTGTGGGACCGCGATTTCCCCGCGCCCCCCACGTTAGTCACCGTCAGGCACGACGGCCGGACCGTGGATGCGGTCGCGCAGATCACCAAGTCCGGCTACGTATTCTTGTTCGAGCGCGAGACCGGCAAGCCCCTGTTCCCGATCGAATACCGGAAAGCCGCGAAGAGCGATGTGGATGGCGAAGCGGCAGCGGCAACACAGCCGTTCCCTCTAGCCCCGCCGCCCTTCGCTCGCCAGGCGTTCACCGAAGATGAGGTCACGCAGCGGACACCGGCGGCGCATCGCGCGGTTCTGGAAAGATTAAAGCAACTGCGCAGCGACGGCCAGTTCGTTCCCCCTAGCCTGCAGGGCACCGTGATCCTGCCCGGCTTCGACGGCGGAGGCGAATGGGGCGGGGCGGCTTTCGATCCGCAATCGGGACGGCTATTCGTCAACGCGAACGAGATGGCGTGGGTCATGCGCCTGATCGAGCGCACGAAGTCCACCGGGCCCGAGACGGGTGGGAGCCTGTACCTGGAGAAGTGCGCGAGTTGTCATCGCGCGGACCGGAATGGCAGTCCGCCCGAATTTCCATCGCTGGTAGGAATCGGCCACAAGCATGCCGAGGCGGAGATAGCGACGATCATCCGTAAGGGCAATGGCCGGATGCCCGGTTTCGGTTACCTGAAACGCGAAGAGATCAACGCTCTCGTGCGGTTCGTTGCGAAGAGCGAAGACAAAGAGGTGGATCTTGGGTCGAATGAGAAAGCAAAGCCCGATCCGAATATCGAACAGAAATACCGCTTCGAGGGCTACAACAAATTTCTCGATTC
>JALYXS010000534.1 GCA_030946965.1 Acidobacteriota bacterium | reverse complement strand
AATCAAGGGCATGCCGCAGATTGCCGCCAGCTTCGGGTTCGTGCGCGTGCGCCAGGAAGCGGATTCGCTTGGCAGCTTCGAAATCCTGCTTCAGCGCTTACCATAGAAACTTCGCACTCACTTGGCCGATACGTCCCGGCCCGGCGCTTTTTATAGGAATCTCTGATACCGTGGAAATCCGCTCGGAGGCCGCGACAAAGATCCGGACGACCCTCGGCAGAAATGACCTCGTCATGTTGTTTTCTCCTCGATTGCGGTTGCAGCCGCGCCATCGAACGACGTTCGGCCTATTTGGGAGCGGGAGCGCGCGACAACGCATCGTCGAGAGCCTGCTTGACGGCGGTGTTGTCCGGGTCCCTTAGCAGCGCTTCTCGCAATTCCGCAACCCCTCGGCTCCATTGCCCCAGTCGCAGGAGGGCAGCGGCGAAATTCACGCGGATGCCCACGTGTTCGGGATCGGCTTCCACCGCTGCGCGGTATTCTTGCAGCGCTGCGCGCAAATTCCCCGTCTTTTCGAGCGCCGCGCCCCGATTATTGAGTTGTACCCCCGTCAACGCATTCTGCGCGGCCTTGTCCCGCTTTCGGAGTAGCTCCACAAGCGTCTGCTTCACCTTTAAAGCCTGATCGGATTGGCCGTCTTCACGAAGCGCGAGTTGCAGGCTATAGAGCGTGGACTGATCGTCCGGCTTCAGCCGGAAAGCCGTCTGCAAATGCGAAACAGCGAGGTGCGGCTTGCCTTCGTGCAGATATTCGCTACCGAGGCGGTATTGCGCCACGGCATCTTCAGCATTTAACTCGACCGAGCGCTCGAAAGCGGCCCGCGCGCCGGCGTTGTCCAGCAGATTCTTGCGAGCCTGCCCCAAGTCGGACCATGCTTCGGCGAAATCAGGACGGAGCGATACCGCCCTTTGCAGTTCCGCCAACGCCCTTTCAACCTTATTCCATTCGATGTACACTTTCGCTCGAAGATAGTGCGGATAGGCCGCCTCCGCGGAATTCCCCAACAGTTTTATCGCCCGGTCGAGCTGCGCGCCCGAAGCAGGATATTCGTTCGACTGAAGCAACGCGAGTCCGAGGTTTACCCGCGCCTGGGCAAAGTTCGGATCAATCTCCACGGCTTTCTGAAAGGCCTCTCGAGCGGACTTCGGTTCGCCGAAACCGGCGAAAGCCTCGCCCAATGCGTTGCGCGCTTCGGCCGATTGCGGTAAGAGGCGAACGGCCTCGGTCAATTGCGCAATCGATTCGGCGCGCTTGCCGTCCTCCGCCAGTATGCTGCCAAGCATCAGATGGGCCTCCGCGTGGCCAGTATCGGCCTGGAGAATCCGATCCAGCACGCGGACCGCGTCTGTTCGCGCGCCCTTTGCGAGCAGGTCCCAAGCCTCGTCAAGCGGCGCGTGTTGCGCGAATAATGAGATGGCCCCGGCGAGAGCGAGCAGGAGCCTTATCACAAACATCCAGTGGCCACCCGTTTTGGCGTCACTTCGCCCGATGGAAACTCTGCCAGCGAACGATGCCCGACCCCTCGACAATTAAGACTAGGTGGTCGGCCGCCACGTGCGGCAGTTTCTCCACTTGCCCCGTGGGCCACCGGATTTCGATATCGGCCGTCGTCGCTGATCCCAAGCCGAAGTGCAGCCGACTGTCGTTCGCCGACAGATACGACGACTGGCTCATCGCCTCCTGGACCTGCACCCGCCCCGCATAACGGACGGTTGCGCGCGCCCCGATAGCGCTTCGGTTCGAGTGGACGCCGCGTAGTTTCAGCTTGATCCAGTGCTGGTCGCCGGGAAGATCGTTCCGCAGCAGGGACGGCGGCTCATTCTGATTGATGACGAGGATATCCAGATCGCCGTCATTATCGAAGTCGCCGAAAGCGCAACCGCGGCTCGCATGAGGCGTTTCGATGCCAGGTCCGGCCTCGCCGATAAGTTCCTCGAAACGCCCTTGGCCAAGATTTCGAAAAATGACTCGCGGGGTTTTGTAGGGGGAGCCCGGAAGCCTTTTCTCCACCTCGGGATATACGTTCCCCGTCGCGCAAAGGATATCGGGAAGACCATCGTTATCGAGATCGGCGATACCGCAGCCCCAGCCGACATAGCGCGTCTCGACCCCGAGGCCGGACCCAATCGTGGCGTCGCGGAAATTGCCCTTTCCGTCGTTGACGTAAAGCACCGGCGTATCGTCGCTGAAATGCGTCTTGAAGATTTGCAGGTTGCCGTCCAACAACGGATCGCCGATCGCAAGACCCATCCCGGCCTGTTCCATCCCATCTTCATTTAATGCGATACCGCGCTCAATCCCCTGTTCCGTAAATGTTCCGTCGTGGTTGTTGCGAAAAAAGAGGCTGGGCGTCGAATCGCACGCGACGTAAATATCCGGCCAGCCGTCGTTGTCGAAGTCGGCGGCCGCCGTTGTCAACCCATATCCTCCCTCCGTTTTCCCGATGCCCGACGCCGCCGTGACGTCGGTGAACGTCCCGTCTCCGTTGTTCCGGTAGAGCGAATGACGCCCGTAGGGCAGGCCTTTCGGACCGCAAAATACGGGAATGTTTTTATAATCGCAACTGCCCGTGCCGCGGGCGCGCGGTACCGAGTCCATATCGAAGCCGCAATAGTTGGCTACGAACAAGTCGAGCAGGCCGTCGCGGTCGTAATCGAAAAAGACGCATCCGGTTCCAAAGCGCGGTTCGGGGTCGAGTAGCCCGGCCTCCTTCGTGACGTCGGTGAAGGCGCCGTCGCCATTGTTGCGGTACAAGATGTTCTGGCCCCAACAGGTGATAAACAGGTCGTCGAACCCGTCGTTGTTGTAATCCGCGACCGTGACGCCGTTGGCGTAGCCGGTTCGGAATAGTCCGGCCTTCTCAGTGACATCGGTAAAAGTCCCGTTGCGGTTGTTCTTGTAAAGGCGATTGGATGCGTTTGGCGGCGCATCGCCGAATCGCGACCCCGAGAGCACCAAGATGTCGAGCCAGCCGTCGTTGTCGTAATCGAAAAAAGCCGCTCCGCAGCTCATGCTTTCGACGATGTAGTCGGCGTGATCCGTGTGGCCGGCGACGACTGTCCCCAAAAGCCCAGCCTTGCGTCCTACATCGGTGAAGCGGGCGCGGAAAGGAAGTCCGGAAGGCTTGCCGCGCGGGACCGCCTTCACGCCGCGCGACGCCATGCCCTGAGCGAACGAATGCGCCATGGGCCAAGACAACAGACTCAGGATGTTGCGCCGGGTCAGATCGCCATATGACTTCGACATCGCTGTCCATAATGGTAAACGCCCGCGCGGTCGCCAGCTAGAAAATAATCTTGAGTCCGAGTTCGACCTGTCTGCCGCTCTGGTTCCCGTAGGTGGCCCCCTGCGCACCGAACGAACCCCCTGGAGAGCCCTGAAACAAGGCCTGTCCGAAGGTGGAGCTGAGGACATTAGTATCCGGATCTCCGCGGTTTAAGTGGTTCGTGGCGTTGTAAGCGGCCATCTTCAATTCCACTCGAACTCTTTCGGTAATGTGATAATCCTTTGCCAGATTCGCATCGAGATTCCAGAAATGCGGGCCGGTCAAACATTCGTACTGCATGGGATTAGTCCGCAGCACGTATGTGTTGGCGGGAATACGCGAAAAGGCTGCGGTGTTGAACCACATTTTCGGCGAAGGATTGGAGATGCACGGGTTGCCGTCGACGACAAGATTTCCGAAGCGCGGGAAATCGCCCGAGATGAACGTCCAAAGGCCCGCTATTTTCCAGCCGCCCACGACAGCTTCCACTACTTTCGGTGCGGAATTGAAATGTGCGCGACCAGCCCCCACCGGCAGCTCCCAGGTGCCGGCGATGTTGAACCGGTGGTGCGGTTGGTTGCTGTCCTGATATTGAAGTCTGTTCTGGAATGCATCGAGGTCGTTGAAGGTATTAGCTTGGGTCTTCTCGCGGATGTATACATAGGAAGCCAGGAAATTGTATCCGTTGCTGAACGCTTTCTGCGCTTTAAATTCGAAGGAGTGATATCGCTCCGCCGCTCCCCAGGTGCCAATCTGGTATAGCCCGCCGTATTGCGGATAGGGCACCAGAAGCGATCCCAACGAGACCTGCCTTTGATTCCGCAGAGGACCGGGGAACAACGTCGGCGTCAAGTAGTTGTAGAAGGGATTATCGACCTGCTGATTCAGGGAGTTCTGGTATTGCTGCTGCAGGGCGGGGTCGATCTTGTTCAGGTTCTTGGTGTACTGCTGGTTTCCGAGGTTCAGGAAGTAGGTTGCGGAAACCACGATTTGGCCCTGTAGTTGGCGTTGGAAGTTTAGGTTGAAGCGGTCGTTCCGAGCCTTCCGGTTATTCTGTGGGTACCACAGTAGCGACTGGCCTCCGCGGCCGAGGTTGGTGCCGTACCCTTTGCCCAGAATGGGAAGCA
Source organism: Acidobacteriota bacterium (assembly GCA_030946965.1). GTDB lineage: Bacteria > Acidobacteriota > Terriglobia > Bryobacterales > Bryobacteraceae > JALYXS01. Next base: position 692 of record JALYXS010000534.1, on the reverse strand, counting down.
GAGGATTGTTTGACGGGTACGGATTTGAGATGGTCTGCTGCGGCACGCCCTGCAGTAAGCCGAGCGTATTCTGGTAACCGGTCAGGCCAAGAAAAGGCGGCTCCAGGAACCCGACCGTTTCGTACCCGGAAACGGGCGCGAGGTCGATGTTCATCTCGTAGGGGATCAGGTACCGGGCGTAGCCGAAACGCAGCACCGTGCGATCGTCGATGCGGTACGCAATGCCGGCGCGCGGCGCGAGCGCCAGCTTTTGCGCGTCCCACATTCCAGGGTGAGACGCCGACGTGAAATTCCAAAGGCCGTTGTACTTGTAGAAATTATTGCCCACAATCGCGGCGGCCTGCGGCGGAATCGCCGGAGGCGTAGCCTGCATCTCCGGGACCGGTTTCGTCAAGTCCAGGCCCCGGGAGAAGTTATGGGCCGGGTCGTGGATGGCCGTCTCATACTCGTTCCGCAAACCCAGATTGACGGTAATCCTGCGGTTCACTTTCCAATCGTCCTGGAAATACATCCCGTAAAATTCCACGTGCGGGTCCGGCGCGGGACCGCCAACCATCTGCGACGATCCGTCGAGCGCACCAAGCAGAAAAGTAGCAAACCCGCTGCCGTTGTGCAACGTATCCGGATTATTGAAAGTCTCGGCGGTGACGGACGCGGGGAAAAAAAAGTTCGAAGTGCTCGATACGTAGGTG
>JALYXS010000529.1 GCA_030946965.1 Acidobacteriota bacterium | reverse complement strand
CCTTCGACTCGTTCGCCGGTGGCTTTGGAAACGTGATAGCCGGGTCCGGCGTATCCATCGATATAAATCCAGCTCAGACGCGGAATCTTGTCGCGGCGCGTCGCCTCCATGATTGTCGAGTAAGTAGCGGCGTACTCCCTGATAATGTCGAGCTTCACCTCGGACCAAATCCCGATCTCGTCATACTCGACCGCCACAACAAAACTTTATCAGAATGTTTGGCTTCGAGGGGTACAGTGTTTGCCAGTAGTTCAGTGAACAATATCGAAAGATTCGAGCAATACGCGCGCACAGGCACGCGGCGATCATCAAAATCGCCGCTGGCATTCCGAAGATGCTATAGGCCAGCACGAACGCGCCCAGAATTCAACCCCATCGTTTGGGCGGATGTGGAGGTCGCCTTGAATGCGGGCGACGACGACGGAATGCCGATGCGTTCGAGGAAGGTGATGATCGCGAGCGCCATCAGCAGGATCGCACAATCTTGCGTCGCATTGAATCCGGCATCTGGGGGCGGGTTAACAACCCGCCGGTCGCGGTAGGGACGACAGTTACCTGCCGCCCCCCGCACATATCCGTGCATGCGCTGCTAACGCACACGGCTCCTATCTTGGATATTTAGCGGTAAACCGGTCCAGCGGGTAAGGATGTAGGATTCTTGGCCGGGGTAGGTATCGATCGATGAGTGGCTGGAAGCGCTCCTTGGTCCACCGGCTGCGCTGACTGCGCCGCCGCACGGTAAACAGCCAGTGCCGCGCTGTCTCCCACCGGAACGTTTGGAGCCGCTGCAGATTACCCGGTATGGCGTGATAGTTGAAATACCCTCGCACCACCTGGGTCAGCCAGTCGCCGGTTTCCGCAATCGGGTCGTGCGCGCGTTTGCGCAGCTTGGTTGCGATGTGTTGCAGCTTCGCCGTCATCCGCTTGCCCACCGTTTTGCGATGCACCGTGAACTTGCCGCTTTTCCAGATCGTGCCGCAGATATGCGTGAATCCCAGAAAGTTGAACGTCTCCGGTTTCCCCGCCCCATCCCGTTTCCGGTCTGCCGCCGCGAACCGCCCGAATTGTATCAGGCGCGTCTTGTCCGAGTGCAGTTCCAACCCGTATTCTGCCATCCGTTTCTGTAACTGCCTCAGAAAACGTTCGGCTTGATCCCGGTACTGGAAGCCCATCACAAAGTCGTCCGCGTACCGGACGATAATCACATCGCCGTTCGCTTGAACTTTGCGCCACTCGATTACCCATTGATCGAGCACGTAATGCAGATAGATATTGGCAAGCAGCGGCGAGATCACCGCCCCCTGAGGCGTACCCACCTTCGTCTCCGACCATTGCCCGTCTTCCGATACCCCGGCTGTCAGCCATTTGCCAATCAGCCGCAGTATCCTCGGATCCGCGATTCTCAACTCCACCAACTCCATCAGCTTTTCATGGCTGATGTTGTCGAAGAAGCCTTTGATATCGGCATCCAGAATCCAGTTCACCTTCTTCATCACGATTCCCGCCGTGAGCGAATCCAGTGCGTCATGCGCACCGCGCCCCGGGCGGAAACCATACGAGAAACCGAGAAAGTCCTCTTCGTAAATCTGATGGAGAACCGTGACCACTGCCTGCTGCACGATTTTGTCTTCCAACGCCGCGATTCCTAATGGACGTTGCCGCCCATCCGGTTTCGGGATGTAGACTCGCCGTGACGGCTGTGCCCGGTACGCCCCTCGATGAAGCCGACCGTGTAGGTCCGTGATTCGGCCCTCCACCCCTTCCTCATACTCACCCCATGTCACGCGATCCACTCCTGGCGCGGCCTGTCTCTTTAGCAGATAGAAGCTGTCCAACAGCAATCTTTCGTTCACGTGATGCAGCAGCGTCGTGAACCGTAAACCTTTGTCCCGCTGTGCGGCTTCCCGCACGCCTGGAAGCCCCCTTGACGCGATTTCCCGGTTCTGTGTCCGGTTCGTGGGTTCGTTCATGGCGTTCTCCTTGATCCGCCGCCTTCCCTCCGGTTCCTCCGCTCGCCTTGCGGCGTTTGTTCGGAACCTTCACCGGTATTACGCGGCAGTCCGACTTCCCGACACCGTGCATGAGGGGATTGCCCTTGCGAGTTCCCCCTCCGGCCCGTTGCGCTCTCTACGCCTCGGGCGGCGCCGGGATCTCCTGGTTCCCAGCATCGAGTTTCCATGCATGCGTGAGGTCTGCGACCCCGCAGAGCCGTCCGGAATCTCGCGCTAGCGATCCCGTCCGTGTGGCCTTCCGCTTATCCGGACAGCGTCGGCGCTCTGGTCCGATGTTTTCAGGGCTCAATACTCAGCCTGCATGTGCCCCTGTCAACGCTTCACGCCGCACCTTACGATACGCCGCGCATAACTCGGGGTCAGGGTGGTTCGCTACTCCTTTCCTGTATGACTCTTTCATTCACTACTCGACGCTAGTTTCACCAGCGCACCCGGATACCATCCGGCCCCACAAGCTTGTTGACCGATTCAACTAATGTTTGTTTGTATCGAGGCTCTTCAGGAAATTCACCATGTCCGCGCGCGCCTTCGATTCGGACAGATAGAACGGATGTGGAGCGGTGTTGCCGCGCTCGGGATCGAGGAGTTTATCCAGACTGGGAACCGAATTATCATGCAGGAAAACCGGCTTCCGGGCGAGATCCAATAACAGGGGCAGAGCGATACCGCGGATCTCTCCGCGCACGCTCGCATTCAGCACGGCCATTTTGTCGTCGAAGAAATTTCCTGGAGTATCCTGGACCGGATTGAGCGGAGGTGTTCGTTGGGCCAGGATCACCGGATTGTCACCCGGAAAAATCTTCTTCATCTCAACGATGAAGCCTGGCACAGCCTTGCTCTGATCCACGTTATGGCATCCGGTGCACCCTACAGTACGAAATAACTCGCGCCCGTGCGCAGCCGACGACGCATCTACTTGTGCACCGGCGGGCGCCTGCAAGCCGGCGAGGTAGGCGTTCAGATCCAGCAGTTTGGTGTTATCTACCCGAATCCCAAGCGGAGCATCCTCACTGCCGGGATTCGGATTTGGGGAGGATTTAACAAACGGATACCCTTTCACGCCGGTTGCAGCCAGCACCTTGACGTAATTGTCGGCGATCTCATCGCCCGCCGCTCCGCCGAGTTTATGCAGGAAGGCGCGACCACCGGGAGTTGTGAGGTCGGTTAAATCCAGCAGAGCGGTGAATGCGATATTGCTGAAATTATCCAGCTTGGCTATGGTTCCGCCGCTGTCATAAGGCGCCGCGAGATCCTGCCGGAACAAAGGGGTGTTGTGCACCGGATTCCCGTTGCCATCGAAAGTATCGTCGAACATACCGTCGGGATAATAAGTAGGGTTCGAGAGATAAGCGTCCACTTCCGCTTCGGTCGAAGTCTCTGTCAATCCTTGGGGAGCGCGGCCGAAAGTCTTGCCGCCATTCGCTTTAAGAGTGAGTTGCAGCATGGGGTACATGGCTCGCGAGTTGGCGGCCGTAGCGAGTATCGCTCCCATATGAATCGCGTGATTGGCCCGTCCATCGAGACGATGTCCGATAGAACCAGCGTTGGGAACCTGGAAAATGGAGGCGTCCGTGATCGTATGGCACAGCGCACAGCTCGCGCCCACTTTATCGCCCTTAGTCGGCATTCCGATGATTGCGTTGGCCTTCACCAGCTTTGTTGTCATCGCGGGATCGTTCAACAGCTGTGAGGTGTTGCCGCTCGGATCGGTCTTCAATTGCGCTATGAGGTTTTTCTGCGTTTCTGAATCGATTGCGTCGACGTCCACGTAGAGGCCCAGTTGCAGCGCTTTCAGGGGCGTGACCTTCGCCGCCGCTACTCCGGCGGGAAGACGAACGGCATCGGTCCAGAAGCCTTCATTACCAAAAGTCTCAAAGCGGAAAACATCGCGTCCCGCGGCAGCGTTTCCATCCTGTCGCGGTGCCGGCGTTCCTTGGTTCGCCGGGCCGTCCGAGGCCGTGCCGGCGGTGCTGTTCGCAGTTTGCGTGGTATTGCTGGTGCAACCCGAGAGAATCAAGGCAAACGCGGGGATTGCAATGCCGAAGGACGGTCTTTTCGCGACTGTTTTCACATCCAAGTATACGAACAGGGGAGAAAAAACAGTTGTCCCCAACCGTTTCCAACAATACAGGTTTAGGGCTTCCAGGCGTGCTGTTTGTCTATTCGAATACGAATGG
>JALYXS010000512.1 GCA_030946965.1 Acidobacteriota bacterium | reverse complement strand
GCGCTGAATGGCGCGAGCATCGAAGCCTCGTCGATGGTTCTGACGTCGTTGCCAGGCATGAATTACGGGCTGCCGGCGAATGTAGACTTCGCCCGGGCGTCCCGTATTCTGTGACAACGGCTTCGATCGCTTTGCCGCCGGGAATCGGCACGGGCGGGCGCCACGATGGCCGCGCAATTGGGAGACTTCCAGTGTGTCCGAACGTCGCCGGCGGTTAACACCTGCGGCGCAAACTGCTCGACTTCGACGCCCTGCAATTTCCGTTTCGGATCGACCACCTACGCGATAACCTCGCCCGCCACCGCGACGCTTTCGGCGGGCAACGGTACGGCTTACTGGTGGCTGGACTCGTCCGGCGTTTTCAACGTCGGCCACAATCTGACGCTCTCGTGCGCGGGTTGCAAGGCGTCGTTCGCGACGGGGTTTCCGGGGGACGCGATTCCCGTTTCGCGGTGGACGGCGAACGCGGCCGCTTGGGACGTGGCCGGCGGAACGGATTTCCGCGCGGTCTACCGGACACGGTCGCGCTCGCGGCGGCCGGGCTCTCGATCGTCAAGAACTTAACGGGTTCGGGCGGCGCGGCGTGTACCGGGACGTTTGCCGGCGGGATCTTATCGGCGAGCACATGCCCTTGAATCGGAGGGAACCTCTTATAAGAAATCCAACTAGCGACCGGTCGCGGGCATGGTTTGCTCCACTTGATCCGCTGCCTCAGGCTCGCTCACGACCGTGGCGAGTGCATAGGAAGACGACAGAACTCCATTCTCAAACTTCAAATTCGAGGGCCGGTAGGAGTGGTCATGTTCGCATCGAACCGCGACACTGTTTGCGATCGCGGAATTTGGTGGGATCGACCGCGGCTTGGGGAACCCTTTCAGCACGTTCCATGAGGAATGAAGTTTATCGAGCGCGTATTCCGGGGTTAGCGGAATTGCATACATTTGTGCGACCGTGGGGTCCAGCTCCAGCCCGAGAGCAATTGCTTTGCTCATCATCCAGGCAAGCGTTATGTCAGACAGGGCCGTGGCGCCGGGAAGGTCGTCTGGTTCGCCGCCGCCAATATCGCTGTGAACGCCGGTGAACCATACCTGCTCGAGCGTTTGGCCGGCCGAAGGCGACGACCATAGCGTGGCGGGAAATTGAAGCCGCTTCTCGTCGATGGCTATTGCGTGATAGGCGTTGAGTACGTCCGGATGAAGAGCGGTATCCAAGAAGCCATACAAGATCGGGTCCGTCACGCCGGCTACCGATGGGATGCCAAGTGAGCCGACGGTGTCCCACACGCCCACCATCGTGATCTTGGCGGGAAACATATTGTGGTCCTTCAAAGTTTCGAGCAGCTTCTCGCGGTTGTCCTTCTCGCGATAGGCTTTGAAAGCTGTTTCCACCATATCGTCCGAGAAATCTTTCGTCGGGAGACCGCAAGCCGCGATCATGCCCGCCAGGCTGCGAGCGGTGTAAGCGCCGCGGCTAAAGCCAAATAGAAACAGCGGATCGCCGGCTTCGTAGAGATGCGCGATTTTGGTATAGCCTTCCTTAATCTTTTGCCATAGTCCCGTTCCAAAAGCGCCGCCCACGAAATGCAGGAAGGGATCTTCAACGGAACCGACTCCGTCGTCATACAGTGGAATTTGATCCGCGGTCGTGGTCAGCGATTTGAAAAGCTTATACACGTTTGTATGCTTAGTGGACGTATCCCAAGTACCGTCGGCGCAAAAAGCGATGCGTTTACTCATAGTTTCCAGGCTCCAATGGGTCGTGAAGAATTATACCGGATTAGAGCTGTTCCAGCAGGACGACAAGCTCCTGGGCGGGCAGCACGGATTTATTGCCAGCCGTGCGCCCCGCGCAGCGGCACGAAACGGCAAAGCGTGACCACGCGGGATTCGATTTGGCCGCCCCGTTTAGTAACCAGCCGCAGCTCCTGATCCTCCATGGGTCCGACCGGGATCACCAGCCGGCCGGGATCGTTCAATTGTTCGAGCAAGCCAGGCGGAACCTCCGGGGCACCGGCGGCGACCGAAATCGCATCGAATGGCGCTTGCTCCGGGAACCCGTCCCCTCCATCGCCGCGAACCACGCTAACGTTGCGGATCAGGCCGGCGCGAATCAAGTTGCCGCGCGCGAATTCGACCAATTCCGGGACGATTTCAATCGAAGTTACGCACTTCGCGAGTTGCCCGAGCACCGCGGCGTGATAACCCGACCCTGAGCCCACGTCGAGAACGCTTTCGCCGCCAGTCATCTCGAGCGCCTGAGCCATGAAGGCGGTCATAAAGGGCTGCGAAATGGTCTGCCCATGCCCGATTGGGACCGGCTCATCTTCATACGCCTTCGCCCAGTGTTGTTCGGGGATAAACAGCTCGCGCGGGATGCCGCTCATGGCGGCCAGCACGCGCTTGTCGCGAATTCCACGCTCACGCAACTGCCGGTCCAGCATTTCGGTCCGCAACTTGGCAAAATCGAGGCTCAATCGGTACCCGCCCGTATAATAGCGGTTGTGAACCACCAAATCACGCTGATTCCGGGCGACGGGATTGGGCCGGAGGTTGCCGAGGCAACCGTTCGCGCCGTGGAAGCAACCGGCGCCGCCATCGATTGGGATCGCGTGCAAGCGGGTCTGGTGGCCGAGGCGGCTACCGGGCAATTCCTGCCCGAAGCGGTTTTTGAATCTCTGGACCGGACCCGCGTGGGACTCAAAGGCCCGATCGCGACCCCCATCGCGAGCGGAAATCCGAGTGTGAACGTCGCTCTGCGGAAGAGGCTGGATTTGTACGTGAATTTCCGCCCCGTCAAGATGCTTCCAGGTTTAAGAACCCGGTTCCAGGATCTACCGGTCGATTTGGTGATCTTTCGGGAAAATACCGAAGATCTTTATTCGGGCATTGAGCATGAAGTGGTGAAAGACGTTGTCGAGAGCCTGAAGGTAATTACGCGGACGGCGTCCATCCGAATTGCCAGAGCCACGTTCGAGTACGCCATCCAAGAAGGACGGCGCAAGGTCACAGCCATTCATAAGGCCAACATTATGAAGATGAGCGACGGCCTGTTCCTGCGATGCTGCCGCGAGGTAGCGGCCGAATATCCGCAAGTTCCTTATGGCGAGATGATCGTCGACAACGCCTGCATGCAGTTGGTAATGCGGCCCGAAACTTTCGATCTGCTGGTTTTGCCGAATCTTTACGGCGATATCGTTTCCGATTTGACGGCCGGCCTGGTTGGCGGCCTCGGAATCGTGCCGGGGGCGAATTTGGGTGAAAAGCACGCTGTTTTTGAAGCTGTCCACGGCACCGCGCCGGATATCGCGGGCCGGGGTCTCGCCAATCCGACGGCGTTGATTCAGTCCGCGACTTTGATGCTGGCGCATATAGGCGAGCGCGATCGTTCGCGGAAGTTGCAGCGGGCGATCGAGGCCGTATACGCGGAAGGCAAACACTTGACGGGAGACGTGGGAGGATCGGCGTCGACCGCGCAGTTTACGGACGCTGTAATCGCAAAACTTTGACCCCGTTTGGGGTGATTTAGACCCCGGTAGTTTGTGTCAACCCTGTTATAATCATAGGTCTTAGCCCCGCATATGCCTCTACAACCGATCGCCGCCACCGACAGCGCCGAGAAGAAGATTTATCTGCTGAAGCCCCGCGGTTTTTGCGCGGGTGTCGTGCGGGCCATCGACGTGGTGAAGATTGCGCTGGACCTTTACGGGCCGCCGGTTTACGTGCGCAAGGAGATTGTCCACAATAAGCACGTTGTCGATGAATTGCGGGATGCGGGGGCGGTGTTCGTGGAAGACCTGGATGAGGTTCCGGCGGGCGCCAGGGCGATTTTTAGCGCGCACGGAGTTTCTCCCGGCGTGCGCCGCGAGGCGAAATTGCGATCCTTGAAAGTCATCGATGCGACGTGTCCGTTGGTTACCAAAGTTCACGGCGAGGCAATCAAATTCGCGCGCGAAGATTATACGATCGTGCTGATAGGCCATAAAGACCACGACGAGGTTACCGGCACCCTGGGCGAGGCGCCCTCGCGCACCATTCTGGTGGAATCCGTCGAGGACGTGGATGCGCTGCGTACCCCCGAAGACATTCCCGACCCGTCGCGAGTGTCTTATTTGACGCAAACCACGTTGAGCTTGGACGAAACGCGAGACATCATGGCGCGTCTACAGCAGCGATTCCCCTTGATTCGCGGCCCCAAGACGCAGGATATCTGCTATGCGACCGAAAACCGCCAAATGGCAGTCAAGGCAGTCGCTTCGTTTTGCGATCTATTGCTGGTGGTCGGTTCCGCCAATAGCTCAAATTCCAAGCGCTTGGTTGAAGTGGGCGGCAATTTCGGCGTGCGGGGGTTCCTGGTGAACGATTGGAACGACGTCGACCCGGCTTGGCTGGAGGGCGTGAAGAACGTCGCCGTTACGGCTGGCGCGTCAGCCCCGGAACACCTGGTTCAAGAACTGGTCGAAGCGTTGCGCGAAAAAGGATTCGGGCGGCTGGAGGAAGTGGAATTGGTGGACGAAGATGTCCGCTTCTCGCTGCCCTCGGAGTTAAGCCACGCGGCCTCGACGCTTACGTCTATTTCCGTGTAATGAGCGCCATCGCCCCAATCCTGGAATCGGTTTTGACGAGCACGACCGGCGCGATTAGCCGGGCGGCGGAGAATCTTCTCGCCCAGCAGCATAAAAGCGGCTATTGGTGCGCGGAACTTACCGCCGACACAACGCTCGAGTCGGATTACATTCTGCTTCAACTGTGGATGCACGCGCCCGCCGATGGCGTTTGGAATCCGCCTAGCCGTTCGCTGGTGGACCGCGCGGCGAAATCGATCCTCGACCGGCAGTTGCCCGGCGGCGGCTTCAATATTTATGTGGATGGGCCGCCCGAAGTCAGCGCGACGGTCAAGGCTTATTTCGCGCTGAAGCTGGCGGGCATTCCCACGGACGATCCGCGGATGGTTCAGGCCCGGGAATGCATTCTGGCGCTAGGCGGGATTCAGGCCGCCAACAGTTATGTGAAGGTCAACCTGAGTCTTTTCGATCTTTATCCGCGCGAGCACTGCCCCAGCATTCCTCCGGAAATTGTTCTTCTTCCGGGTAAAGTCCTTTTTCAGATGTCGTCGTGGACCCGCGCCATTCTGGTGGCGTTAGCGATTGTACACGCGCATAATCCGCGCCGTCCCGTCCCGAACGGATTCGATCTCGATGAGCTGTTCGTTCCGGGAAAAAGCCCCGCGTTCGCCAGCGGCGATTCGTGGTTGACGCTGCGAAATACATTCATTCAGTCTGACAAGATCTTGAAGCTGTGGGAAAAATACGGCTTCTCGCGTATTCGCGGCATTGCAATTCGGAAATGCGAGCACTGGATGCTCGAGCGGTTGAAGCATTCCGACGGACTCGGCGCGATTTATCCGCCCATGATGTACGCCATCATGGCGCTCGACGTCCTCGGATTTGGGCCGGATCATCCTACCCGGGTCGAGGCGGTGCGCCAATTTGAAAACCTGATGGTGAACGATGGCGAGCGGTTCTTCTTCCAGCCCTGTTTTTCTCCTATTTGGGATACGGCGATTGCGGCCTATGCGCTTGGCGAATCGGGTTTCGGCCGGGGCAAGGCGCTCGAAGGCGCCGCCGACTGGATGGTGAGCAAAGAAATCCGGCGTACCGGCGATTGGTCCATCAAACGCCCCCATACGGAGCCTTCCGGCTGGGCCTTTGAGTTCAATAACGAGTATTACCCCGACATCGACGATTCGGCGATGGTGATGCTGGCTTTGAAGCACGTTCGCGCGTCCAAACCGGAAGCGCAGAGAGCCTGTGAAGACCGGGCGCTGAATTGGCTGCTCGCGATGCAATCGAAAGATGGCGGTTGGGCGGCGTTCGATGTGGATAACAATTGGGAATTTCTGAGCAAAGTTCCCTTTGCCGACCACAATGCCATGCTCGATCCGAGTTGCGCGGATATTACCGGCCGCGTGCTCGAAGCTTTGGCCGCGCATGAATTGGATCGGAACCACGCGGCGGTGCGGCGCGGGGTGGATTTCCTGGTGCGAACGCAGGAAACTGATGGGAGCTGGTACGGGCGGTGGGGCGTGGCCTATATCTATGGGACGTGTTTCGCGCTGCGCGGCCTGGCTGCTTCGGGCGAAGACGATCACGAACCGCACATCCAGCGCGCCAACGAATGGCTGCGGGCAGGGCAGAATGCGGACGGCGGCTGGGGCGAAAGCTGCGCCAGTTACGACAACGGCACATTCACCCCTACGCGGAGCACGCCATCGCAGACGGCCTGGGCAATTTTGGGATTGCTGGCCGGGGGCGATACGACGAGTTCGAGCCTGCACCATGGAATCGACTATCTGCTCGAAACGCAGCGCCCCGACGGCTCCTGGAACGAAAAATTGGCGACCGGAACGGGCTTTCCGAAAGTGTTTTATCTGAACTACCACTTGTACCGCTTGTATTTTCCATTGCTCGCATTAAACACGTTTTCAAAAATCAAGTCTTCGGAGCGCGCATGAGATTCCCACTATCGATGACGGCTGGAATGGCCGCGTACGTTTTTAAGAACAAGATGCGGCCCAGGCCGGAATGGCAGAGGCAAGCCGCCGCCGCCCCCGACGCTTCGAATCCGTTTCGCGTGCTGCCTTCGAGGACGAACGACGAATTGAGCGGCGCGGTTCGGCGCCAGCCGCATCCGATGATCAACAAGCGCTTCCCGATCGTCTTGATGCTCGAACCGCTGCACGCCTGCAATCTGACCTGCACCGGTTGCGGACGCATCCGCGAATACGAATCCACCATCACCGAGCGCGTGCCGCTCGAAGAGTGCCTGGCGGTAGTCGATGAATGCGGGGCGCCCATGGTTTCGATTTGCGGCGGCGAACCGATGATGTATCCGCAGATCGGACCGCTGGTTTCCGGAATTCTCGAACGCAACAAGAACGTCTACCTGTGCACCAACGGGATGTTTATCAAGAAGCGCCTGAAGGAGTTCACGCCGGATAAACGATTCTTCTTCAACGTGCATCTGGACGGGCTTGAAAAAAATCACGATATTTCGGTTGAGAAGGAAGGCGTTTTCGAGGCGGCTATCGAAGGCGTCAAAGCCGCGAAGGCCGCGGGCTTCCTGGTCTGCACCAACACCACCGTCTACAAAGAGACGGACATGAAAGAGATCGAAGCGCTATTCGAGTTGCTGCAGCAGTACGGCGTGGATGGGCACCAGATTTCTCCGGCCTACGGTTACTCGGCGGTGAACGACCGGTCCATTTTCATGACCCGCGACGATATTCACGAAAAGTTCAAAGATGTCGACACGCTATTTAAGCGCTTTAACCTGAAGCAGACCCCGATGTATATCGAATTCCTCCAGGGAAAGCGGGAATTGCCCTGCACTGCCTGGGGTAATCCGACCTACAACGTCAAAGGCTGGAAAGGCCCCTGCTATCTCATTTCAGACGGTCATTACAAGACCTTCGAGGATTTGATGACGCAGACTCCTTGGGACAACTACGGACCTGGCAATGGCGATCCGCGCTGCCAGGATTGCATGGTGCATTGCGGCTTTGAGCCTTCGGTGGCACTGGGCATCAACGCGAATCTCGCGGATAGTTTCAAGATGTTGAGCTGGGTGCTGAGGTAGCCGCGGACTGAAACCGACGCTCGTAACGGGAGCTTCCGGTTTCATTGGATGGCACGTAGCCCGCTTGCTGTCGGAGCGGGGGCATAAAGTTCGCGCGTTAGTCCGGCCTTCGAGCACGCTTACGGATCTGGATGCCGAGCGGGTGATGGGTGATCTGCGGGATCCCGAGTCGTTGGAACGGGCTGCGGCGGGTTGCGGTTTGGTATTCCACGTTGCCGCCGATTATCGATTGTGGGCCGCGGACCCGGGCGAGTTGTACCGTTCCAATGTGGATGGTACTAGAAACTTACTTTCAGCCGCGAAGGGCGCCGGAGTGGAGCGCGTTGTCTATACCAGTACGGTCGGTTGCATTGGGGTTCCCAAAGGCGGAGTGGGCGATGAGACGATGCCGGTCTGCCTCGAAGAGATGAAAGGAGCTTACAAGCGATCGAAATTTTTAGCCGAGCGGGTCGCCGCGGAGTTCGCGGAAAGCGGTTTTCCGGTGGTGATCGTGAATCCGACCGCGCCCATTGGCGACCATGACGTGAAACCAACGCCGACGGGGCGCATCGTTCTCGATTTCTTGAAAGGCGAGATGCCGGCTTACATCGACACCGGGCTGAATGTGGTCGATGTGCGCGATGCGGCGGAAGGTCATCTGCTGGCGTGCGAACGGGGACGCGCTGGCGAACGATACATACTAGGTTCCGAGAACTTGACGCTCGAGGCGATCCTTCAGAAAATGGCGGCGATTACCGGGCGGAAAGCCCCGGCGGTTCGGCTTCCATACGCCGCCGCCTATGCCGCCGGCGTGGTAACGACGGCTTGGTCGCGTGTTACGGGACGCCCGCCGCGAGCTCCGCTCGACGCGGTCCGTATGGCGAAGAAAAAAATGTTCGTGTCGCATGAGAAGGCGCGCCGGGAGTTGGGGTTCAATCCCGGGCCGGCGGATGGGGCCTTACGTTCGGCTATCGAGTGGTTTTCAGCGAACAGCTATTGTAAGATATGACGCCAGACACGCAGAGCATGATCGGCGTGCCACTCCCAACCATTGCGGTTCTGGTGGGATTACTGGTGAACAATAGCCGTTTGAGCGACTTCCGATCGTCGAACCACCGCCGCGTGGAAGAAGTAATGGACGCGCGGCTTAAGCATCTGGAAGAGCGGGAGCGCTAATCCGTCCAGGTGACACTGTTCTTGGGCGCCGACCGGCGCGAGTTCGCCGGCTTGCTGGGTTTTTGCCGGGATATCGTGAAACCGGACATGCCCGTGCATTGGGCGAGAACGGCATTATTGAATGGAAACAAAATGTTAGCGATCGCCAATGGAGCCGGGACGGAGCGGGCCGCACGGGGCATTGAAGCGGCCGCGCGGGCCGGTGCTTTGCGTGGCGTGTGCAACACCGGATTTTGTGGCGCTCTGGATGAGAACCTGAATATCGGAGATGTTTTCGCGGCAACCAGCGTTCGCTTCGATGGACGGGAGTTTCGGGCGCTG
>JALYXS010000503.1 GCA_030946965.1 Acidobacteriota bacterium | reverse complement strand
CGGGAACGGTGTTGAAGAACGCGAAAAAGCGGTAGAAATCTTTTTGCTTGATGGGATCGTACTTGTGATCATGGCAGCGCGCGCACCCCATCGTGGTTCCCATCCACACCACCGATGTTGCCTCAACTCGATCGACAACGTATTCGGTCTGATACTCTTCGGGAATCGCACCGCCCTCGAAGTTGATCATGTGGTTGCGATTGAAACCGGTGGCGATCCGCTGTTGCAGAGTGGGATTCGGCAGCAGATCGCCCGCAAGCTGGTCAACCGTAAATTGGTTGAACGGCATATTGCGATTGAACGCGTCGATGACCCAATCGCGCCAATGCCACATGTCGCGCTGGCTATCGATATGGTAGCCGTGCGTATCGGCGTAGCGCGCGAGGTCAAGCCAGTGCATCGCCATTCGCTCGCCGTAACGCGGGGATGCGAGCAGCCGATCGACACGTTTCTCGTAGGCATCCGGCGACTTGTCCGCCAGAAATGCGTCGACCTCCGCCGGCGTGGGCGGCAAGCCGGTCAAGTCGAAAGTCACGCGGCGGAGTAACGTGGCTTTGTCGGCGGCGGGAGAAGGATTCAGCTTCTCGCTCTCGAGACGCGCCAATATGAAATTGTCGATCGGGTTGCGCGGCCAGTTTCCGGTTGGATCGTGCTCCACATGCGGCACCACGGGCCGTTTCGGCGCGATGTACGCCCAATGCATGTCCCATTTCGCGCCCTGATCGATCCACTGCCGCACGAGTTCAACCTGCTTTTCGCTGAGAGTGGTGGTGGCGGAAGGCGGCGGCATCCGGCGCGCTTTGGTTGGCGCGCTGATCCGCTGAAAGAGCTTGCTCTTCGAGGCGTCGCCCGCGACGATGACTTTCGTAAGCGCGTCGTCCTTCAGATCCAGCCGCAGATTGGCCATCCGATGCTTTTCATCGGGGCCGTGGCAACTGAAACAGTTGTCTGAAAAAATGGGGCGGATTTCGCGGTCGAAATCAATCGTTGGGGCGGCTTGCGTTGCTAAAGGACAGGCTAGCGCGGCCGCCAGGAAACAAACGAAACTGCGTGGTTTCAATGGGTGCCTTTTGAGTAATATTATAGCTAATCCTTAAGCTCCACGACAACCACTTCCATCGGCTGATCGTCCACGTTTTCTTCTTTGTGTTTCGCCTGGCCGGCCCAAGCGACGTCACCGGCTTTATGTTCCACATCGCTCGTTTTGCCATCGGGCGTGGTGACGCGAATTTTCTGATCATGCAAGTACGTGACCACGCGATTGAGCGAATGCACATGCATCGGCGCCGTCTCATGGGGTCCGATTTTCACGCGAAGAACGCGCACCTGAGCGTTATCGAATTCCACGCGATAATGGTTCGGATCGATCTTCACCGGATCGAGCGCGTCTTGGTGTGCAGTCCCATGTGCCGTCCCGCCGCCCGGCTTCTTCAGCTCCACTTCGACAATGTTCACCGGCTGGGCGCTCGTAATCTCGGCGATGTGCATCCCCCCGGCGGGGCTCCATTTCACGTCCCCGGCTTTGAAATCCAAAGTAGATTTCTTCCCTTCATAATCGAAATCTTGCGTTCCCGCGTCCAGGTAAATCATCACTCGATTCACCTTGTGTTCATGCAGCCGGGTTTTCTCGCGCGGCTGAACCTGCACTTTCAAAACTTTCACCTGATCGTTGTCGATAGGCGTTTCAATCTTCTCGGCGGCGAAGGCGGCCGTGGTAAGACAGCAGATTGCCAGGAATTTTTTCACTTTTGTGTCTCCACGGCGCATCATACCGCGACATGCGGCGAATGAACTCGCGGGACGTTCCGGCCGCGCTCGAGCTTTCGAGCGATGCCGGCTGGAATCAAACCGCGCGGGACTGGCATACTCTATTGGCACTGGCTCCCGAAACCTGTTTGGCGATCGAGTGCGAAGAAGCTCTCGCCGCCACCGCCACGCTTCTTTGCTACGGTACGAAATTGGCTTGGATCGGCATGGTGCTGACACAGCCCGGCTACCGGCGTCGTGGATTTGCAACCAGTCTTGTGAAGGAGGCGCTACGGATCGCGGATGAGCGCAAAATTGAAACGGTGAAACTGGATGCCACGGAGATGGGACAGCCGCTTTACGCGACGTTCGGCTTCGAGCCGGAACAGCCGGTGCAACGATGGTGGCGTAACCGTCGCGGTTCGGAAGCTATTACTGAACCGCGCGCGTCAGCAAGCGGTTTGGATGCATTTGAGGCGGACCGGTCTAGCTTGCTTGAGGCGCTAGCATTGAATTGCACGAGCGTGTCTGAAGAGGATGCGTTCCTCTTCACGCGGCCGGGAAGGTTGGCGCGTTATCTGGGACCATGCATAGCTTCGCGGCAAGAATCGGCGCGCCGTTTGATAGACCGGGCGTTATCACTCGATTCAGCGTGGTGCTGGGATCTGCTTCCAGAAAATCGCGCGTCACTCGAACTCGCTCGCGACTTCGGCTTCACCCCC
>JALYXS010000467.1 GCA_030946965.1 Acidobacteriota bacterium | reverse complement strand
TGACGAATACGACGTTCAATATCTCGTCTTTCATGGGCGTAATCATGGTGATCGGAATCGTGGCGAAGAATGGTATTTTACTGCTCGATGCGGATCAGAAATTCCGCGCCGAAGGCTCGCCGGCGCGCGAGGCGATGATCGAGGCCGGCGAGCGGCGGCTTCGGCCGATTTTGATGACCGCGCTGGCGACGATCGCCGGGATGATCCCCCTTTCGCTTGCGATTGGGGCGGGTTCGCAAATGCTGCAGCCGCTTGCCATCGCGGTGATTGGCGGGATACTGGCGTCGATGGTGTTATCGCTGATCGTTACGCCGGCGGTTCATTATTACTTAAGCGACCGGAATGAAACACCGAATAAATCGACGTGATTTTATTGCCGCTGCTGCCAGCGGCGCCGCACAGTTCTCCGCGGACGCGCAGACCCAAACCCAGCCTGACTGGTACGACCGGCCCATGCGTTGGGCCCAGCTCGCATTCGTCGAAGACGATCCCGGCAACTACGACCCCGCCTTCTGGCTCGACTATTTCCATCGCATTCACGCCGACGGCGCCTGCCTGAGCGCGGGAGGCTGCGTGGCATTTTATCCGACCAAGATCCCCCTGCACTACCGCAGCAAGTGGCTGGGGAACGGCGACACTTTTGGCGATCTTGTTAAAGGATGCCGCAATCTCGGCATGAACGTTATCGCCCGCACCGATCCGCATGGTTGTCATCGGGATATGCTCGAGGCGCATCCGGATTGGATCGCCGTCGATGAAAAGGGGAATAAGCGGCGGCACTGGGCCGATCCCGATTTCTGGATCACCTGCGCGCTGGGTCCTTATAACTTCGACTTCATGACGCGCGTGACCGAAGAGATCGTGTCCCTGTACGCGGTGGATGGCGTGTTTAGCAATCGTTGGGCAGGCTCGGGCATGTGTTACTGCGAGCACTGCCGGCGCAACTTCCGCGATTTCTCCGGAATGGAACTTCCGCGAACCGGCAATCCGCTCGATCCCGCCCGGCGCGAATACATTGTTTGGCGGCAGAAGAGGCTGTTCGAGCTATGGCGGCTTTGGGATTCGAAAATCAAAGCTATCAATCCTCGCGCCAGTTACATCGCGAACGCGGGCGGCGGCGCGTTGAGCGATCTCGATATGAAGCAGATCGGCGAGCTCGCTCCAACGCTGTTTGCCGACCGTCAGGCGCGGCAGGGCTTGATGCCGCCATGGAACAACGGCAAGAACGGGAAGGAGTACCGCGCGGCGCTCGGACAAAAACCGATTGCCGGAATCTTCAGCGTCGGCGTGGAGGAACAATACCGCTGGAAAGATTCCGTGCAATCGGGCGACGAGATCCGGCTTTGGGTAGCCGACGGCATCGCGCAGGGATTGCGTCCGTGGTTCACTAAGTTCAACGCCAAGCCTTTCGACAAACGGTGGCTCCCGGTAGTCGAGCGGATTTACAACTGGCATTTCGCGAATGAGCGTTATTTGCGGAACGAGCGAAACCTCGCTCGGGTCGCGATCGTGTATTCCCAGCAAACCGCGACCTTCTACGGTGGCGGAAAGGCGCGCGCCAAGGTCGAGGATCCCGCGCTCGGGTTTTATCAGGCGCTCATCGAGGCCAGGATTCCCTTCGAGATGGTTCACGACGGTCTCCTCGATGCGGAGCATGTGGATCGGTACAGGACGCTGATTTTTCCAAACATTGCGGCGCTTTCAACGAGGCAGTGTCAACAGATCCGGGAGTATGCCGCGCGAGGGGGAAGCGTCGTCGCAACTTACGAAACATCGCTTTATGACGAGTGGGGCGTGCAGCGGCGGGACTTCGGGCTGGCCTCGCTATTTGGCGCTTCGTACGCGGGCGGCGTGGAAGGCCCGATGCAAAATTCGTATCTCAAACTGGAGAGAGGTTCCGGCGGCGATCCGCTGCTAGCCGGGTTTGAGGACACCACGCGGATAATCAATGCCGCATATCGAGTGCGAGTAACGCCCGCCGAAACACCGGCGCGCAGTCCGCTAACGGTTATTCCTTCCTATCCGGATTTGCCGATGGAAGAGGTCTTCCCCAGGACGGCTCAATCGCACGACGCGGGCGTGTTCGTTCGCGAACATGGGGGTGGGCGAGTGGTCTATTTTCCTTCGGATATTGACCGGACATTCTGGGAAGTGCTGAGCGCCGACCACTCCCGGCTGTTGCGCAACGCAGTGATCTGGGCTACGAATGAGGAACCACCGCTGGCCGTGAAAGGGCCAGGCGTTCTCGACGTGGCGCTGTGGATCCAAAAGCGTTCGATGACCGCCCATCTGGTGAATCTGACCAATCCGATGATGATGAAAGGCCCCGTGCGGGAACTGATTCCGATTGGAAGGCAGGTTGTGACCATTCGCATTCCGGAAGGCCGGCGAATCGCCACGGCGCACTTGCTGGTTGCTCGAACCGCCGCGCCATATCGCCGGCGGGGCGATTTCATCGAAATAGAAATTCCTTCCATCGATCTGCACGAAGTAATTGCGATCGGTTTCGCCGGATAGCCGGATCGGCACACCGGAATAAATGTATTTCGAAACGAGACTCGGGTTCGATAACTGTGTTCAGTGGAATGTGTACATAAGCGTGGAGATTATTTCATGAAATTCCTTGTAATATTTGTTTCCGTGGCGCTAGGCGTGCACGTCGCGCAAGCTCAAGCGCCGTCTTCCACTGCCCTGATGTCCAGCCGGGCCGCCGGACGCTTGTTGGATCAGGCTACATGGGGACCGAACGCCGGTTCCATCGCCGAACTGCGGCGCACCGGCTTGACCGGCTGGCTGGATTCGCAATTTTCGGTCGAGAACTCGGATATTCCGGATCAGCCGGTTCTGGGCGCCGATGGCAAGCCCAATCGGAACCTGGTCCCGGTTTATGACGCGTTCTTCGAGAATGCTTTGACTAAACAGGATCAGCTCCGTCAGCGCGTGGCATTCGCATTGAGCGAAATATGGGTGGTCTCGGCTACGGCGGGCGTTCCGGACGCTTACGCGTTTCCTCCATACTGGCGCATATTTCGGGACAATGCCTTTGCAAACTATCGCGACGTTATCAAAGCCGTTACCTTGAACCCCGCCATGGGCCGTTATTTGAACATGGCGAACAACAACAAGGGCAATCCCGCGAAAGGAACCTCGGCGAATGAAAACTATGCCCGCGAACTGATGCAATTGTTCACGCTGGGCTTGGTCAAACTGAATCCCGATGGCTCCGCGGTGCTTGACCAGAACCATCAGCCCGTGCCGACTTATGACCAGGACGCAGTCAGTAATATGGCGAAGGCGCTAACCGGCTGGACTTACCCAACCGCGCCTGGCGCGACGCCCCGGTCAAGTAATCCTGCCTACTACCTGGGTCAAATGTTCGCGGTGGAATCCTATCACGACACGAGCGCGAAGATGATTTTCGACAACATCAAGCTTGCCGCGGGGCACACCGCCGAACAGGATCTCGAATCGGTTCTCGACGCCTTGATGCAGCAGACCACAATGGCGCCGTTCGTCAGCCAGCAACTGATTCAGCACTTGGTAACCAGCAATCCGAGTCCGGGCTATATCGAGCGTGTTTCGAAAGTTTTTCTCGACAACGGGCGGGGCGTGCGTGGCGACATGAAAGCAGTGGTCGCGGCGATCCTTACCGACCCGGAAGCGCGCGCCGGCGACGATGCAAACACTCCCGTCAACGCCAACTTCGGCCACATGCGCGAACCAATTCTATTCATGACGAACGTATTGCGAGGCCTGGACGCCACGCTTACGGGGACGACCACCGCGGCCTATAGCGACGCGGCCTTCATGGGGCAAGACCTGTTTCACTCGCCGAGCGTATTCAGCTACTTTTCACCGCGGTCCCGCACCGAAAAGGGTCTTTTCGGCCCCGAATTCCAGATTTATTCTACCCAGACCGCGGCCAATCGCGCGGATGTTGTATACACGGCTCTTTACGGGACGCTTGACAAGGGCACGAAGATCAACCTGGCGCCGTTCCTGAAGGACGGGAGCAATCTGAGCGCGCTACTCGATTACATTTCCTACGTGTTTCTGCATGGCGCGATGTCGAACGATTTGCGTCAGGCCGCTCACTCCGCCGCGAGCGCCGCGACCACCCCCGCGAAAGCTGTCCAGGCGGCGCTGTACATCGTGCTGACTTCGGGCGAGTACCAGATTATTCATTAACGGAGAAACGAAAAATGTTTACACGACGTGGATTCATTCGAATAGGCGCGGCGACGGTCGGATCGATGGCGCTCCGCCCCTTCGGAATGCTGCCCGCCTTGGCGCAGAGCGGCCCCGGCTACCGCGCGCTGGTATGCGTCTTCCTTTTCGGCGGGAACGACTCGAACAACACCATCGTCCCGATGGACGACGCGAGTTTCAAGGCTTACATGTCGATTCGAGGCAACCTGGCTCTTTCGGGAAGCGAAATCGCCCCGGCCGTGACCAGTGTTTCCGGCGCGCCATATTCCTTTCACGCCAAGCTCGCCGAGTTGTCCAGCCTCTTTGCTAATAAGGAACTGGCCGTCGTGGCCAATGCCGGCTCACTGGTGCAGCCACTGACGCGCGACCAGTATCAGCAGCATCAAGCACCTCTTCCAACCAACCTGTTCTCCCACTCCGACCA
This sequence comes from Acidobacteriota bacterium, assembly GCA_030946965.1. Taxonomy (GTDB): domain Bacteria; phylum Acidobacteriota; class Terriglobia; order Bryobacterales; family Bryobacteraceae; genus JALYXS01. The sequence goes on along the minus strand of JALYXS010000467.1, from coordinate 11,551 downwards.
GCAGTTGCAATGGCAAACGTCGGTTGCGCAAGGCAATAGTTCCACGGGATGGGGCGGACGCGCGGCGGATTACATCGCGGCGCAGAATATCAACGCGCCCGGGTTCCCCGCGTTTTTCTCGGTCGCGGGAAATAGCGTGTTAGGCGCGGGAGCGAACACGCAACCGATCGCCCTCTCGCCGGGCAAGTCTTTGTCGCTAGTGGGCTTCAACAATACGCCGGAATCGCAGGCCCGGTCGCGCGCCCTCGACAGCCTTCTGACGCTGAATAGCGGGCTGTCTTTAGTGCAAGCCGCGAACGACACACTGTCTCACAGCATTAGCGATGCTGCCGCGCTCGGCGCCGCGCTGTCGAAAGCCACGCCGCTCAAAACGACGTTCCCCAAGTCGAGCATCGCCGCGCAATTGCAGCAGGTAGCACAGATCATACAGGTGCAGGGCGACCTGGGCATGCGGCGCCAAATCTTCTTCTGTTCGCTAGGCGGCTTCGATACACACACCAACGAACTTGCCACCCACGATAATCTCTATCCGCAATTGAGCCCCGCGCTCGCGGCGTTCTACGGCGCCACGCAGGAGCTCGGCATGGCGCAGAACGTGACCACCTTCACCGAGTCGGATTTCAGCCGTACCTTCCAGCCTACTTCGGGCGGCGGAAGCGACCACGCGTGGGGGAGTCATCATCTGGTATTGGGAGGCGCCGTCAAAGGCGGCCAGATTTTCGGGAAATTCCCAACGTTTCAACTGGGCGGACCGGACGACGCCGATACGCGCGGGCGATGGATTCCCACCACCTCGGTCGATCAATACGGCGCGACGCTCTGTTCCTGGTTCGGGATACCGGATAGCGCGTTGGCCTCGGTATTCCCGAATTTCACGAATTTCGGATCGAAGAAGCTCGGCTTCCTGGGTTGATTCTCTCTAGTTGATTCTCACTGGGTTGAGTATGGTAGTCCTATGGTCTGATGACCAGGAGAGAGTTAGCCGCCAGCGCGGCGATCGCGCCCGTGGTCGCCCCCCTTTTGCCGGCCGCTGCCGCCGAGTCGCGGACCGGGCCCCAGCCTAATATCGTAATCGTCATTTCCGACCAGTTTCGCGCCGATGTCCTGGGGTGCATGGGCTTAAATCCCATGCACCTCACCCCGAACCTCGATGCGATGGCGAGGCGCGGTGTCCTGTTCCGGCAGGCAATGTCCAGCCAGCCGGTCTGCGCGCCAGCGAGGGCGACGATGTTCACCGGACAATATCCGGCAAAGCATGGCGTCTGGAAAAATGGCCTGGGATTGAAACCCGATGCTTTGACGCTGGCGGGCACGCTACGCCAGCACGGTTATACGGCCAACTACATCGGCAAGTGGCATCTTTCCGCCGAGACCGCGACGGACCGGAAAAGCGGACCGGTGCCAATGGCGAGCCGCGGCGGATTCGCGGATTTTTGGGAGGCCAGCAACGCGCTCGAGATGACCTCTCATCCGTTTGAAGGCGACATGTTCGACGGCGATGGCAACCCGCTCCACTTTTCGGGCGAATACCGGGCGGACTTCCTGACGGACCGCGCCATCCGGTTCATGAAGGAGAAACGCGCGAAGGACCGTCCATTTCTACTGGTGGTTTCTTATTTAGAAGTGCATCACCAGAACGATCTGGATCTGTTCGTCCCGCCGAAGAAGTACGCGGAGACTTACAAGAATCCATGGGTTCCGCAAGACCTTCGCCCTTTGCCCGGAAATTGGCCCAGCCAGTTGCCCGGCTACTACGGCTGTGTCAAAGGAATCGACGATGCGGTGGGAACGCTCCTCGCATCTTTGAAGGAGCAAGGGATCGATCGGGACACTATCGTGCTGTTTACCAGCGATCACGGCTGCCACTTCCGCACGCGCAACGCGGAATATAAACGAAGCCCGCATGAGAGCTCGATTCACATTCCACTGATCGTTCAGGGCCCAGGTTTCGATCGCGCGATGGAAATTCCGGAGCTTATCGCTCAGGTGGACTTTGCGCCAACGCTGCTCGAAGCCGCCGGAGTGGCCGTTCCGCCTTCCATGCAAGGCAGAAGCGCGTTGCCTCTTCTATCGCGTAAATCGGATGGCGCGCGTAGCGATTGGCGCGATGAAGTGTACATCGAGGTCAGCGAATCGCTAACTGGCCGCGTGCTGCGAACCCCAGAGTGGACGTATGCAGTGGCCGTGCCCAACCGCGCCGCCTCCAGTCCCCACTACAACGAATACTTGCTCTACGACCGCTATGCCGATCCGTACGAGCACGTGAATCTGGCCGGACGAACTGAGGTCCGCGAGATCTCCGGGAGTTTGCGGTCGCGGTTGATCGAACGGATTGTGGAATCGGGCGGACCTAGGCCCGTGATCGACCCGCCTTTCATCCCGTACGTGTAGCGATGCATTCCTGCCGGTCAGGGTAAAACGTCAACGCTCGCAATAGTGCGCGGGCCGGTGCGTAGCTCGTTCACCACTTTGCCGGCTTTATCCAGTTCCACCAGCCTGCGGCCCGTGTAATCGCTCACGAGCATACCCCCGTCCGGGAGCAGCGCGAATCCGGACGGCCAACCAAACTGAACCCCGAAATTCGCTCCCGCAATTGAGCGCACTACCTTGCCGTCGCGGCTCACCTCCACGATTTCACCCGGATCGGAAACGCTCACGACCGTATTTCCGTTCGCAAGCCGGCGGCCCTGATAGAGCTTACGATTCGCGCCGTTCGGCGCTTGCCACGACCATATGATTGCGCCGGCGGGATCGACCTCAATGATCTTGCCTTCGGCTTCGATGGCGATCAACGTAGTTCCCTGGCTGGTCCTGTGCGCGTTTCGCATGCGCATGTTGGCGAGATTCGGGTTCTCGTACTTCCAGACAACTTTTTTATCCGGCGTGACCTCAATCACGCGCCCGAGCTTCGCGTCTCCGATCAGCGTGTTTCCGTTTGGCAAGCGTTGGGCGGCGAGCGGATGATCGAGCCCATCGGAATACGACCAGACTACGTTGTGCTTGGCATCGAGTTCTTCGACCGTATGTTTGGCGCCGATGGTGAACAGCACATGTCCCTCGGGCAAATACTGGACGTCATGACCGCGCTCATTTGGCGTAGACCACAGCGTTTTCCCCGACGGCCATTCCATGGCGACGATCTCGCCCGCCGGGCCATGATCCGAAATCAGAATTTCGCGTTGCGGCTTTTTGTCCTTCAGCATCTTGTCGAGATACGCGAAGGCCCGCGCATCCGCCCGCTCCGCGTACGCGCCCTTGAAGCCGTGACCCGCGCCGGGGATGGATTCAAGTTCGGCGGGAACACCGGCGGCAATCAAACGCTCCATCAGCCAGAGCGACTGCTCGTAAGCCACAAAAGTGTCCTGGGTGCCGTGGAGCGCCAGAACGGGAGCGGCATCGGGCGTCACCCAATTAAGGGGACTGGCGCGGATGTGCGCGAGCCGGTTGTGGTCCAGGTCGCCGCCCAAAAAGAGCGGGAGCACTTCGGCGGCGTCGACACTTTTCGAATACGATTGCGTGAAGTCCGTGGGGCCATAGTAGTCGACCACGCACTGGACGCGGCTTGAAAACTCCAAGTTGGGTCCGGAGCCTTCGAATTCGGGCACTCCGGCGGTGAGGCCGAGAAAGAGCACGAGATGTCCGCCCGCGCTGCCGCCGAGCGCCGCGATGTGTTCGGGGTCGATGTCATATTTGGCGGCATTCGCGCGCAGAAAACGCACCGCGGCTTTCACGTCATGAACCGCGGCGGGGAATTGGTGGCGCGGCGCGAGCCGATAGCTGACCGTTGCGGCGACGTAACCGCGCTCCGCGAGTTTGATCGCCATGGGAAGATAGCTTTCGCGATTCCCGCGACGAAATCCGCCGCCATGCACCATGACGACAGCGGGCCTGGGACCTCCCGTGATGCCGTTAGGCTGAGCGGCGGGACGAACGATGTCCATGGCGACGCGCGCGCCGACGTTCGAGTACTCGATGTTCGCTTCGTGAATGACACCGGGCGGAAAAACCAGCGGGGTCTGGGCGACGACGACGCGGCAGACGAATGCCGTGACTAGAAGGAGCGGGGATCGCATCGGAGTTGAGGATAACAAACTCCTCGCCGGATTACCGGCTGGCGGGAGGAACCACTCGATTCATGCGAGCGTAGACTACCATCTGGCCGTAGTGGTCGAAACTGTGCCACATAACAATATCGGCCGCGTTTAAGCGCGTCATCTTGCTCTTGCCGCCGAATGGATCGTCGATTTGCCCGAGCAGGTTGTCGTTCGTTAGCGTGGCGAATGCCTTGTGCGTGTACGCAAACGCATCTTTGACGTACTTGAGGATTTCTTCTTTGCTCTTCAATTCGGCCGGCCCGTTCTCGTTGGCCGCGGTGACCGAAGGATTTTTCTCCCCCAGCAGGCCGGAGGCGATTTCGTTCATCACGTAAGCGACGTGCTTGGCCTGCATGCCGAACGTCCGTACGCCTTGAAAAGTCCCGTCAATAGGAGCGAAGTCGAACTTCCCGGCGGGCATGGCTTCCACTAACGGAACCAATTCACGTTCCATGCTCGTCAGTTGCTTGTCGAAAATGAGATTTGCCGTTTGTGGTTCGGCGGCGGACGCCATGCCGCACGCGAGGTAAGTTATGGCAGTTAAGACAATCTGTTTCATGAAAACTCCTTTTCGGCTTACCGGCCCGTGAACAAGGGCGCCACCGAGACCAGGGCCAATCCAACTATAAACAGAGCGAACATCACGCCGAGCATGGAACGCACGCGGAAATCCGCACCGGCAAACTCTTTCCAAACCAGCAATCCCCAAAGCGCGCTGACCATGGTCGCGCCTTGCCCGATAGCATAACTTACCGCCGGGCCGACTTGCGCTTTCCCTTGAGCGCTGGCCGCGACGAAGTTCGCGATGGCGCCGGTGCTCCAAATGAAGCCGCCCAATATGCCGAGCCCGTGCTGCTTCGCCTTGCCGCGGAAATACTCCAGGATTTCGACCGGCTCGCCTTCCACCGGAAGATTCATGAAGAAGAGATTGAACACGAACGTAGAAAGAAAAACGCCCAGCGCGAATACGACGCCAACGGCGTAAGGCCCTAATCCGATATCTGGATCTCCCTTGGCCATTTCGACCAGCGGAAAAAACGAACCCATGAGCAGGCCGCTCACCAGACTGATCAGAACGCCTTTCAGGCTTACCTGTTTCCGCGTGGATTTAGCCTTTCCGCTCTGCGCAAACTCCTCGGCCTTCATCAAGGCATAAGCGCGGTACGCGAAAGCGTCGACGACGATTGCCGCCACAATGATCGCCGCGCCCGAAAACAGCAGTGCCGGATTCCCCTGCGGCTTCAGCGCGTAATTCCAGACTACGCCGATTACCAGCGCGACTCCAATGCCAATCGGAAAAGCGACCGAGAGACCGGCCAGCGAGATCGCCGCCACCAGCAGCATGTTCGCCAGATTGAATATGACTCCAGCGCCGAAGGCGAAAGCGTCTTGCGTCTTGCCCGCGTGGGTCAAATCGTCCAGGAAAGAAAACCCGTCATAACCCATGCTGCCAAACGTTAGCGCATAAAAAATCGCCGCGAGCAGCACGCCGAAAGCGTAATCGAAATAGAAAAGCTCAAAACGCCACTTCGTGCCGGCCAACTTGAACGTGTTGGCCCACGATCCCCAACACAACATGCTGACGATCATCAACAGTAGAGAAATGGCGTAGGTAGTAGGCAGTAGCATGGTGTCTTCGTGCGAGAGTACAACGCTTACGCGGGAACGTCAAGATAAACCGGTGTGGTTGCCGCCCCAAAATCGTTAGTCCACGCCGCGTTAGCCCCCATTCCTGGCAAGTTCGGCCGCGGCAGCCACCAGTTCGCGCACCCGGCGGTCGAACCCCTGAAATCGTTTATCGTGCGTTTGCCCGCGCGCGTAGCGGAAATAGATCTGCTGAAGAATCACCGCGAGCTTGAATACGCCCAACACTTCGTAGTATTGAATGCGCGACACATCGCGTCCCGTCTTTTTGCCGTAGGAGGAGACGAATTCGTCGCGCGTATACCAGCCCGCTCCGGATGAAAGGCTCGCCCGTTCTCCCGCGGACGCGCTCCCCAATCGCCAGTAACAGAGCGTCAAGCCAAGATCCGCCAGGGGATCTCCCACCGTAGCCATCTCCCAATCGAGCACCGCTTCAATCCGGCCCGGGTCGCTCGAATTCAGCATCACGTTGTCGAGCTTGTAATCGTTATGCACCAGCGTCGCGGAACGGGACTCCGGAATGGCGGACTCCAGCCAACGCATCACTTCGTCCATCTCCGGCAGGTCTTCCGTCTTCGCGCGCCTCCATCGCTCCGACCATCCGCGAACCTGGCGCTCGATAAATCCGTGCGGCTTACCCAAGGCGGTAAGCCCGTGCCGCTCGATATCGATGGCGTGCAGCTCGACCAGGCAATCGAGGAACGCCCGGCTAACGCGCGCGCCCAGATCCGGTTCGCACTCAAGGGCCGCGGGAATTCTATCGCGCAAAATCAGACCGCGCCGCCGCTCCATCAGGAAGAATGCCGACCCGATCACCGCCGCGTCTTCACATAGCAAATAAACGTTCGGAGCCGCCGGAAACAGTGGATGCACTTGGGCCAGAAGCCGGTATTCCCGGGCCATGTCGTGCGCCTTCCGGGGCACCGGGCCAAGCGGGGCGCGCCGCAACACATACTCGCGATTGCCGGCGCGCACTAAATACGTGAGATTGGAATGGCCTCCGGGGAATTGTTCGAGCGACACGCCCTCATCCGCGCCCTCCACTCGCCCGCGCAAATAATCCGACAGCGCGCCCGTGCCTACTTCTTCGCCGGGTCGCAACGGCGCGGTATCCGTTTCCGGATGCATGATTACGGCTCGGAAATCTTTACCAGCTGCTTGCCGGTGTTCCGCCCCTGCAACATTCCGATGAACGCCGCTGGTGCGTTCTCGATTCCTTCGGCAACCGTCTCGCGATACTTCAGCTTGCCTTCCCGGAGCCATTGGGCCAGCTTTTCCATCCCTTCCGGGAAGCGCGCGAAGTAATCGAAAATCAGAAAACCTTCGACCCGCGCGCGCTTTACGATCAGCGTGAAAAGCAAGCGCGGACCCATCTCGGGCTTTTCGAGATTGTATTGCGAGATCTGGCCGCAGATCGCGATGCGCGCTCCCTGATTCATTGTCAGAAAGACCGCATCCGTGATAGTGCCGCCGACGTTGTCGAAATAGACGTCGATCCCCTCGGGGCAAAGCTCCTGTAGCTTGGCGCGGTAATCCGTGACTGTCTTATAGTTGAACGCGGCATCGAATCCAAGCTCGTTTACAAGGTAATCGATCTTCTCATCCGCACCGGCGATGCCCACGACCCGGCAGCCTAGAATTTTGGCGATTTGCCCCACGTACGATCCCACCGCACCCGCCGCGCCCGACACTAAAACCGTCTCGCCCGCTTTCGGCTTGCCGATGTCGAGCAATCCGAAGTACGCCGTAAGACCTGGCATCCCAAGCACGCCCAGTGCGGTTGAAATGGGCGCGAGATTCGGATCGACTTTGAAGAGGCCCTTGCCGTTCGAAACCGCATACTGCTGCCATCCAAACATCCCGCTGACGATTTCGCCAACCGCGAAAGCTGGATTGCGCGATGCCTCAACGCGCCCGACGGCGCCCCCAGTCATTAATTCGCCGACCTCTACCGGAGCCGCGTAGGATTGGGCGGCGCTCATTCGTCCCCGCATATAGGGATCGAGCGACAGATAAATCACGCGCACAAGTATCTGGCCGTCTGGAAGCTCCGGCACCGCCGCTTCGACCATTCTAAAATCCGCTTCTTTCGGAAACCCGGTAGGGCGCGACGCGAGCGCGATCTGTTTATGGGTCATGATGTCTCCTTGACACGATTGGGCAGCGGCATATCGGGCAACAGCATATAAGTTGCGAGCGCCGCCGCGACCAGCCGCTTGCGATCGTCGAACAAATCGACGCAGCCCACGCATAGCGTCTTGCCGGTGCGTATGAGGCGAGCGCGCGCCACGATCTTTCCATTCTCCACCGGTAGAAAATAATTCAGCTTCATTTCCACGGTAGTGGCTGCGCGCTTCCCCTCGAAATGATTCACGACCGCGATGCCGACAGCCGCGTCGGCCATGGTGGCAGTGACGCCGCCGTGCAGCACTCCCAGGCCGTTTCGAAGTTCATCGCGAACGGAACATTCGATGGTCACGCCATCGCGGTGCTGGCGCACGATGCGCAAGCCGACAAGCCGGTTGAATGGCATCCGGCCGGCGATGGCGTTGAGATGGCGTAGCGTGAAGGACGGCAAGGGTCAAAAGGTCTGGCAGTAGTTCTGGAAGTATATGTAGGGTAGCTGCGGCCCTAACGCCCGACCAGCGGTTAACACCTCGGTTATCACGCCAAAGCCGGACGTGTTGAACCATTGATTGGCGGGCGCCGCAATCAGAAATGCGCATTGCGCGTCATTGAGCAGCGCCTGAAGTTGCGCGTCGTTCCGAAGCGTTTGCAGCAAGGGCAATTGAGTGGGCGTCAGCACGGCGTCCACCTGCGAGCGCAACGTGGTTGCATGAGCCGCAATGTCCCGCCGAATGGATTCCAGTTCGACGTAACGCAGCCCAAGCACCGTTACATCGGCGGGCGGTTGCGAATATAGATCCGCCAGTTCCGAATTAACAGTATTTACGCGCTGCTGCTTGCCGGAATCGTAACGTTGAAATTCGATGTTCAGGCTGACGATCGCCGACGCCTGCTGGTCGCTCAACGACAGATACTGCCGAAGCGTAGTCTGTCCCATAAGCGCAGTGGAAAACACGTATAAGAGCACAAAGAACGTTCGCATGTGCTCTTGAGTATAGCCGTCATGCCGCGACGAAGTGATGGAAGATGGCTTCAAGCGCCCGCTCCATCTCTTCCAGAATTTTCTCGCCGCTTTCCGGGCGTCCGGAGTGGAACGTCAGTTCCATTGTGACTTCGGAAAGGGAAGGCGTGACATCGCCTTGATGCACTTTCAACCAGCCGTGATAGTGATGGTCGCCTTCCGAACCCCAATCGATCCGCCGCTGAGCCGCATCCACCCGGAAGAAACCTTCGGTTTTGTAATCGCGGCCGTTCACGCGGCCTTCGACGCGAATGCGGCCGTCCCCCAACGGCTCGGCTTTTTGAACCGTTGGCGCGTATTGCGTCAGATGATTCGGATTGGAAATAAAAGCAAACACCGCGTCCGGTTCCACTTCCATTGAGATGGTGCGCTCATAGGTACTCATGCTGATATTCTCGCTCAGAGGCTTGTTTAGCGTTCGAAATCGATGAACCCGCGTTGCACGTCGGTGCGCACCAGTTTCACTTGAACCACGTCTCCCACGTCGACGCCCGCCTCGCCACGCATTAAACGGCCTTCCACCGCCGGGTCGAGCACGCGCACAAATGTCCCTTTCGGCGTTACTCCAGTGACAACTGCGCGGAAGCTCTGGCCGATTCGCGATTGCAGCGCCGCCGCGGAGATCCGCTTCGTCATCGCGCGCTCGACTTTGCGCGCCGCGTCTTCCTTCAGCGTGCAATTGCGCGCGATGCCCGCGAGTTCATCGTCCGAATAAGGCGGCGGTTGATGGGCAATCGCGGCCTTTAGCAAACGCTGCGTGACCAGATCGGCGAAGCGGCGGTTGGGCGCGGTTGAGTGGGTGTAATCGTGGACGGCCAACCCGAAATGCCCTTGCTCCGGGTCGCCAGGCCGGTCAAGCACGTATTCGCCCGGCCCCATCAACTTCACCACCGCGAGCGAAAGATCGGCGGAATGCATGGGATCAGCCGCTTTCCGCTTCAGCAAAAACGCGTTCAAAGCCCCGGAATCCGGAGTCTCCGGCAGCTTCTCTCCCAGTTTCGCCGCGAGTTCGACAATGCGCGGCCAACGTTCCGGAGTCTTCACCACGCGCCGGATGGAAGAGACATGCCGGTCGTGCAGCAGCCTCGCGGTCACGCCGTTAGCGGCGATCATGAAGTCCTCAATCAAGTCGCTCGCGCGATTCTTGCGCACCGATTCGATTCCCGTGACATGGCCGTTCTCAAGAACCGCTTGTGTTTCGATGCTATCGATATTCAGCGCGCCCGACCGGTAACGCGCGGCTCGCAGAATTTGCGCCGCTTCGTCTTGCAGCTTTAACTGTTCCCGCAGTTCGGGCGATTGAGCGGCCTTGGGGGGTGCTTGCGCCGTCCCCTCGAGCCACGCGCCAACGCCGTTGTACGTTAGCTGCGCTCGATTGCGAACCAGCGCCGGATACACGTCGCTCGACAAAATCGACGCGTCGTTTGCAACGACCAGATCTACGACCATGCAGGCGCGATCGATGTTCTCCAGCAGCGACGTAAGGCCGGTCGAGAGCTCGTCCGGGATCATGGAAAAATTCCGGACCCCGGTGTAGATGGTGGTAGTTTGGTTAGCCGCATGCGCATCGATGGGAGACCCTTTCGGCACGGATGCGTCCACGTCGGCAATGCCAATGAGAATGCGGATACTCCCGTCTGGCAGGCGTTCCGCAACTTCGATCTGGTCGAGATCGCGGGATGTATCGTTGTCGATCGAAGACCATGGCAATGCCCGCAGATCGCGCGAGTTCGAAGGGATTGGCGCGGGATGCGCTTGCAACGCGGCTGCCTGTTGACGTGCTTCGGGTGAAAAGTCCGGCTCGAAGCCGTCATCGACCATCTCCCGCCGGGCCGCGGCCTTCAGATCGAAATTAAACATTCATGCCTGGCTGCCTTCCGTGGACTCTGCGAATCATACCATCCAAAGTATTCAATTGTGGCGCACGCACTCTTGCGTGTGCCACAATTATGAGAAGATTAGAATCAGCCCTAATGCGATTAGTCGCAACCTGCCTCGTCTTCTGCACCACCGCTTTTGGCGCCGATGCTTTCGAAATGCGCGTGCGGCCCGTTCTGGCGCAAAAATGCCTAAGCTGCCATGGCGAGGCGAAGATGGGCGATCTACAGCTCGATTCGCGCGAGCACATTCTGAAGGGTGGAAAATCGGGCGCCGCCATTGTGCCGGGCGACCCCGGCCAGAGTAACCTGATTCAGGCTATCCGCTACACCGGCGCGCGCAAAATGCCGCCAACCGGCAAGTTGAAAGACGACGAGATCCAGGCTCTGGAAGCGTGGGTCAAAGCCGGCGCGCCCTGGCCCGATACTTCGAAAATTGCCGCGGCGAAAGCCCCCGCCTACGTCATCACGCCCGAGCAGCGCAACTACTGGGCGTTCCGGCCCATCGCCAATCCGCGTGTTCCCGAAGTTCGCGACAAGAAGTGGGCCCAAACCGATATCGACCACTTCATCCTGGCCAAGCTCGAAACGGGTAATCTGAAGCCGGACGCGCCCGCCGATCGCCGCGCGCTTATCCGCCGGGCGACGTTCGATCTCATCGGGTTGCCGCCGGCTCCCGAGGAGGTGGACGCCTTTATGCGCGACCGCTCGCCCGGAGCTTTTGCAAAGGTAGTCGATCGCCTGCTCGCCTCCCGGCGTTACGGCGAACGTTGGGGACGGTACTGGCT